>JAIRNL010000137.1 GCA_031258035.1 Azoarcus sp.
CCGGCGAGGATCTCGACATGGCGCACGAGTCCCTTGCCTCGCGCCGCCTGCGCCACCGCCATCTGGGCATGAATCAGGCGGAACAGATCGGCAGCCAGGCGCTCGATGCCGCCCACCCGGCCATAATGCGCGAGATACATCGCCTGCGGCTCGTATGCCACCATGCGGTCGATGGAATCCATCATCGCCACGGGGTCGAACCGTGACGGCGGCGTGCTCGGAAACACGAACGCACGATTGCCCACGTCGAATTCGCGGTATGAAACCCCAAAAGCATCGCCGGTAAAGAAGGCGCGCGTGCGCTCGTCCCACACCACGATGTGATGGCGGGCGTGACCGGGCATGTCGAGTATGCGCAGCACCCGCTCACCGAGCAACAGTTCCATGCCGTCGTGCGAGGCGACGATACGGCGCTCATCCAGCGGCACCAGTCGCCCGTACAGGCGGAAAGCCTGCCCCGCGCCGAAAATATCGACCGCCTTGTCCCACAGGCGCGCCGGGTCCACCAGGTGGTGCACGCAACGGGGATGTACCAGCAACCGCGCGCCCGGCAACGCGCACATCAGGCTGCCGGCCCCTCCGGCATGGTCGAGGTGCAAATGGGTGAGAATGACCCAATCGACCGCGCCGGGTTCGATCCCCAGGCTGCCCAGGCCCGCCAGGATATGCGGTACCGACGCGTTGCTGCCCGTATCGACCACCGCCACCCGGCCATGGTCGACGATGAAATGGACGGCAGCCAGTCTCGGTTGCTCGCCATAGGCCGAATCGACGGTGTAGACGCCATCGGGATGGCTGGTTACGTCCTGCATACGATCATCCTCCCTTGTTATTCTTTTTATGATTATACGTATGGCAACGGCAATCGGCACCCTCTCTTTCCGGAGACGGGAACGATTTTGTCGTCTGACACGTTACACTTCCGGCTTTCCCTGAAAGCGGAGTTTTTTCACATGCCTGCCGATTTTGACCGCCTGCCCGACCGGCGCGACTTTCCAGGCGAAAAGTGGGGGCGCTACGCCGGGCGCGACGTATTGCCGCTGTGGGTGGCCGACATGGATTTCCCCGCGCCGCCGCCGGTGCTGGAAGCCCTGGCCGCGCGCATTTCACATGGCGTCTTCGGCTATACCCACCCCTGGCCCTCGCTCGTGGATGCGGTCGTGCAAAGTATCGCCCGCAATCATGACTGGATGGTGACGCCCGAATGGCTGGTCTGGCTGCCGGGCGTCGTCAGCGGCCTCAATCTCGCCTGCCGCGCCGTCGGCACGGAAGGCGACGCGGTCTTTACCGCCACGCCGATCTACCCGCCTTTCCTCGCGGCGCCGGGCAACAGCGGGCGCCGTCTCGCGCAGGCGCCGCTGACGCTTGCGGATGGCCGCTGGCTGTGGGATCGCGCCGCGACGGAAGCGGCCATCGTCCCGGGCGTCCGGCTGTTCATGCTGTGCAACCCGCACAACCCGGTGGGACGGGTGTTCGACGAAGACGAACTGCGTTGGATCGCCGGGCTTGCAGCCAGACACGACCTGATCATTTGCAGCGACGAAATCCACTGCGGCCTGGTGCTCGATCCCGACAAAAGACACCGGCCGATCGCCACGCTCGACGCGGACACCGCGCGCCGTACGATCACTCTGATCGCGCCCTCCAAAACCTGGAACATTCCCGCGCTCTACTGCGCCATCGCCATCATCCCCGACGCGGCCCTGCGGGCGAGTTTCCGGCGCGCGATGCGCGGCATCGTCCCCGACATCAATGTCCTCGGCTTCGTCGCCGCCGAAGCCGCCTACCGCGACGGCGAACCCTGGCGGCGCGCGCTCATCGACTATCTGCGCGGCAACCGCGACCGGGTCTCGGCCGCCGTGGCGGCGATGCCGGGCCTGTCGATGGTCGCGCCGGAAGCCACCTACCTCGCCTGGATCGACTGCCGCGCCGCTGGTCTTGAAGACCCCGCGGCCTTTTTCGAGACCGCCGGCGTGGGACTGTCGGACGGGCGCGCCTTCAGCCAGCCAGGCTTCGTGCGTCTCAACTTCGGCTGCGCGCGCGCGACGCTGGACGAAGCGCTGGCTCGCATGGCGCGGGCGCTCGATACACGCTGATGCCGTCATAGGTTGACGTCAAGTCGGCGTGCAACAAATGAAAACGTCCGACCGGGAACGGTCTGGCGCCAAATGGTGGTGATGGGCGGAATCGAACCGCCGACCTACGGGTTATGAATCCGTCGCTCTAACCGTCTGAGCTACATCACCGGAGAACCGGGGATTTTAGGCACCGGAACTTGGGCCGTCAAGAAAAGCAAAAGCTGTAGTACCCTATGGAAATCCGCCCGCAGGTGCTTTTGCTTGCGGGTATTGCGTTTGGGGTGGCATGAAGAAGCTTTATATCCGTACCTTCGGGTGCCAAATGAACGAGTACGACGCCGACAGGATGGCAGACGTGCTCGGCGTGCAGGAACCTCTGGCGCGAACCGACAGGCCCGAGGACGCGGATATCATCCTGTTCAATACCTGCTCGGTGCGCGAGAAGGCACAGGAGAGGGTATTTCACGATCTGGGCCGGGTGCGGCAGATCAAGGCGGCGCGGCCGGGACTCATCATCGGCGTCGGCGGGTGCGTGGCAAGCCAGGAAGGCGAGGCCATCGTGCGGCGCGCGCCCTATGTGGATGTGGTGTTCGGGCCGCAGACGCTGCACCGGCTGCCGCAACTCATCGCGCGCCGCCGGGAAAGCGGGCAGCCGCAGGTGGATATTTCCTTTCCCGAGGTCGAGAAGTTCGACGCCATGCCCCGGCCGAAGGTCGAGGGGGTTTCGGCGTTCGTCTCGATCATGGAGGGCTGCTCCAAATACTGCACGTTCTGCGTGGTGCCCTACACGCGCGGCGAGGAGGTTTCGCGCCCGCTCGACGATGTGCTCGCGGAGGTGTCGGCGCTGGCTGCGCAGGGCGCGCGGGAAGTGACGCTGCTCGGACAGAACGTGAACGCCTGGCGCGGCGAGATGGAAAAAGGCTGCGGCGAGACGGGCGATTTCGCCCTGTTGCTCGAATGTATACATGGCATTGCCGGCATCGGCCGCATCCGCTACACCAGTTCGCATCCGCGTGAAATGACGCCGCGCCTGATCGACGCCCATGCGCGCCTGCCCAGGCTCGCGCCGCAGCTGCATCTGCCGGTGCAGTCGGGTTCGGATCGGGTGCTGGCTGCAATGAAACGCGGTTACACGGTGCTGGAATTCAAGTCCATCGTGCGACGGCTGCGGGCGGCGCGGCCCGATCTGTCGCTGAGTACGGATTTCATCGTCGGTTTTCCGGGCGAAACCGCCGGGGATTTCGAGAAGACGATGAAATTGATCGACGAGGTCGGTTTCGATGGCGCATTCAGCTTCGTCTATAGCGCCCGCCCCGGCACGCCGGCCGCCGATTTCGATGATCCAGTGGCGCGGGAGACCAAATCCGGCTGGCTGGCGCGCCTGCAACAGCGCATCGACGAGCAGGCGCAGGCCATCAGCCGGGCGATGGTCGGCGGCATCGAGCGCATCCTGGTCGAGGGCGCGGCGAAAAAAAACAGCGCCGAGTTGTGCGGGCGTACCGGCAACAACCGGGTGGTGAATTTCCCCGCGCCGGAACATGCGCATGCCCGCCTGATCGGCCAGTTCGCCGATGTGAGGATCACCGCCGCCCTGCCGCACAGCCTGCGCGGTGAAATCGCGCTGCGGGAGTCGTGATGGCGGTGACAATGGAGCTGTCGTTCGAGCCAACGGACAACGCGCGCCTTGCACGCCTGTGCGGGGCGCTGGATGAGAATCTTCGCCAGATCGAGAATGCTTTCGACATTACCATCGTCCGCCGTGGCGAGCGGTTTTCCCTGCATGGAAACCAGGCGTCCCGGGGCGAGGCGGCCTTGCGCCATTTCTATGCCAGGGCCGACCGCGACTTGCCGCGCGAGGATATTCAACTCGGGCTGGTCGAGCTTGCGAGCCGGGACGAAACGCCTGCCGACGCGCCGGTGTTGGTTACGCGCCGCAGCGAATTGCACGGGCGCACGCCGCGCCAGGTCGAGTACCTGAAGAACATCCAGGGACACGACATCACTTTCGGCATTGGCCCGGCGGGGACGGGCAAGACCTACCTCGCGGTAGCCAGTGCCGTCGATGCCTTCGAGCGGGAACGGGTCGAGCGCATCATCCTTACCCGACCGGCGGTGGAGGCCGGCGAGCGCCTGGGGTTCTTGCCCGGCGACCTGGCTCAGAAAGTCGATCCTTATCTACGGCCGCTCTACGATGCGCTCTACGACCTGATGGGGTTCGACCGCGTCGGCAAGCTCTTCGAGCGCGGAGCCATCGAGGTCGCGCCGCTTGCCTTCATGCGCGGGCGCACGCTCAACAACGCTTTCATCATCCTCGACGAAGCGCAGAACACCACGCCCGAACAGATGAAGATGTTCCTCACCCGCATCGGTTTCGGCGCGAAGGTGGTGGTCACGGGAGATCTCACCCAGGTCGACTTGCCGCGCGGCAACCGCAGCGGGCTGGCTGAGGCGCGCGACGTGCTGGAGCAGGTGCGGGGGCTGGCTTTTACCGAGTTCGGCAAGGAAGACGTGGTGCGCCACCCCGTGGTGGCGCGCATCGTTGAGGCTTACGATAAAAAACGGAGCGAGCCGAAAACGCGGGTTCGGAAAAATGGCGATGCGCAGGGAGACGAGCATGATGAAGCTGACGGATAAACCCAAGGTTATCGTGACTGGCTGCGACGGCAAAAGCAGCAAGATACACGCCGGGCGGCTCGAAATAGATTTCGGCGGCGGTCGCCGCCTGCTGCTGTCGTTCCCGGAAGGGGACTGGGGCGATCTCGAAATCGAGGCCGACGCGG
>JAIRNL010000302.1 GCA_031258035.1 Azoarcus sp.
CATGAGGTGAGCGGTCTTTTCATGAAGAACTGGGAGGACGACGACGATGGCGAATATTGCTCGACGCGCCAGGATCTGATCGACGCCGCCGCTGTTTGCGACGTGATCGGTATTGATCTCGAGGTGGTCAATTTCAGCCGCGAATACAGGGAGCGCGTTTTCGCCGATTTCCTGCGCGAGTATGAGGCCGGGCGCACGCCCAATCCGGACATTCTGTGTAATTCCGAGATCAAGTTTCGCTGTTTTCTCGATCACGCCATGAATATGGGGGCGGCGCGGATCGCTACCGGCCATTATGCTCAGGTGCGCGTCTGGGAAAACGACGGTCGGCGCGAGTTCCAGTTGCTCAAGGCCGAGGACGGCGGCAAGGATCAGAGTTATTTCCTCTACCGGCTCACCCAGGGGCAATTGGCGCGGACTTTGTTTCCGCTCGGCGGGCTCTACAAGCGCGAGGTGCGCCGCATTGCCGCCGGGGCGGGTCTGCCCGTGGCAGCCAAGAAGGATTCCACCGGGATCTGTTTCATCGGCGAGCGCCCGTTCCGCGATTTCCTGATGCGTTATCTGCCCGTCCGCCCCGGCGAGATTCGTTCTCTCGACGACGGGCGCGTCCTCGGCGAGCACCGGGGGTTGATGTATCACACTATCGGTCAGCGCAAGGGGTTGGGTATCGGCGGCATCCGGGAGAGCCAGGATGAGGGCGGCGGGCATGATGCCTGGTACGTGGCCGGCAAGGATGTCGCCGCGAATGTGCTTCACGTCGTGCAGGGGCGCGATCATCCGGCTTTGTCGAGAAGGTGCCTGACCGCGCGCGATCTCGCCTGGGTCGCGGGCCGCGCCCCGCGCCCGCACTGGGTATATGGCGCCAGGCCGCGCTATCGCAGCCCGGAGATGCCTTGCGAGATCGACGCGCTGGACGGCGAGTGTGCCGAAATCGTTTTTGCCCAGCCGCAATGGGCGCTCGCGCCCGGACAAAGCGTGGTGCTTTATGAGTCGCGGGTGTGCCTGGGGGGAGGGATCATCGCCTGAGGCCCGTTGCCGGTCGCCATGGCGCGGGGGCGGGAGGGGGGTCTTTCGCCGGGGGGCGGGTTGCGGAAATGCCTGGGGGTAGGTCAGGGGCCCCGCGCGCCGTCAGGGATTGAACAGGTTTCAGGCTGCCGTGGCGGCGGGGTGGATGTTGAAACGCGCGGCGTACTCGGTGCAACGCTCGATGTAATCCTTGGTGCTCCGGGGCATGGTGACACGGGCCCGGCTGAGATAGGTGATGAGGGCGCGTCCCTGTTTTATCAGGCGGACGCCGTCGGCGGCGTGCCGCATCAGGGCCACGTCCGGCTGGGCCGGCATCTGCGGCGCGTAGCCGGCGAGTTGCTCGGAGGCGACGACGAAACCGGCCCAGACGTCGAAGATGTCGGTGTCGGTGCGCAGTGTCTCGCATTTGTTCTTGGCTTCGTCCGTGAAGCGCCGGATCAGGGTGGCGGCGCCGGCAAAGAGCGGATCGTTGGCGAAGGTGCCGACCATGGTCACGGAGAGGCGGTCGATGTCGCGCAGGGTCTGGGCGATCTTGATGTAGCGGCTTTCGTAGAACGCTTCGACCGGAATGGAAAAGGCGCGGAAAGGTTCGCCCCACAATTCGTCGATGCCTTCCTCGCCGCTGCGGTGCAGGACCATCCGGCCCAGCGTCAGGGCTTCTTGCAGACAGTTGCCGCACTCTTGCATCAGGGCGTTTTCTTCGTGGATTTCGACGCCCTGTTCCTGCAATTCCACGAGCTTGGTGAAGATGTCGGTGGCGCGGTTGAAAAGCGCCCCGGCGAGCATGGCGCCTTTCACGCGTTTGCGCGCCGGGATCTGCTCCGCCTCGAAAGCGCCGCGGGCTTCGTTCAGTCGTTTGCCGGGGATGTTGATGCCGTGCTCGACGTGGTTGAAGAGCCGCCGCGTCAGGGCCTGGATCAGGATTTTCTTGGCGTGCAGCGAGTCGGCGGGAGGATCGTAGGCCTTGATCCAGTAGCCATCGAAGTGGATGCGCTTGATGCCGTCGACGATGCGCAAGGTGCCGTTTGGAATGGTTGCCATCTGCGTGTCTCGATTCGAGTCGGTACTCATGGTCACCTGAAAGGATGCGCAAGCATACGCCAGTCGTTAACGGTGCAAAAGGCGTGTCCTGTACGGATACCCCCGATCATGACGCGGTCAATCGTCACGGTCGGTGGGGCGCCTTTCGCGGCGCGAGGTCGCGCGCGGGGGGGAAGAATTTCCGGCATCGTGCAAAAAACGCACAGGTGCGTTTCAGGGCCGGGACAGCAGCCGATAGCCGCGCTCGGCCTTGGAGACATCTTCCGGGGTGAGCGGCAGGGTCTTTCGCAGTTCGGCGGCGAGGTGGCGCAGGTCGTCGGCGTCGCCGGCGGCCAGTTCGAGTTCGAGTTCGGAGATCGGGGCGGCGCGCGCGCCGGCCACGACCGCGCCGGTGTCGATCATGGCGAGGATGCTCACGCCGTCGCGCGGCTGGAAGCGCCGGGTGTCGCGGCGGAAACGGGTGCTGAAGACGGGCGCGAGTTCGTCCCGTGTCCGGTCGAGCAGCGCGGCGGCGGCGGGGTCGTCGATGGCGGAAAAGTCGAATTGCCCGTCCCAGGCGCGTTCCCATTCGGGGCGTCGGGTCAGTCCGTCGTGCGAGGCCGCGGCGCATTTGACGGTCTGTATTGTCTGCGCGCCTTGTTTGCGCAGCCTGACGGCGATTTTGTGCGCCCGGAGCGTGAGCGCCGGGGTGTCGTAGTAGGTGTTGTCCAGTGTCGCGGGTTCGCCCGCGCGCGGCGCGGCGGCAATGAGCGGGTGGCGCAGCAGCGCCGGCAGGGCTTCTTCGGGAAAGGCGAGTTTGAGTTCGATTTCGAGGGGCATGGGGGGGTCGATCCGGGGTGGGGCTTCAGAAAGGCGGCGCGGTGTTGCGCTATCCGCTTCAGGCTGCCGCTTTCGCGCTGCCGAACACTTGCCGCCACAAAGCCAGCACCGGCTCGCGCAGGGCGGCGGCGTCGGTGTGCGGGACGCGCGAGGGCAGGTCGTTGAGTCTCTGGCGGTGTTGCAGCTGGCGTAGATGGCGGTAGCTGTCGGCGCAGGCGGCGGCGGGGCCGGCGGGGATCAGCCCGAGGTCGGCGGCGATGCCCAGTAGCGCGATGTTGCCGAGATTGCGCGTCAGTCCGGGGTGTTCGTGGGCGTGCCCGAGCACGAGGTACTGGATCAGGAATTCGACGTCGATGAGGCCGCCCGGGTCGTGCTTGAGGTCGAAGAGCGGGCTTTTGCCGGCATGGGCGGCGCGCATCTTGTCGCGCATGAGGATTACGTCGGCGCGCAGGGTTTCCCGGTTGCGCGGCAGGCGCAGGACTTCTTCGCGGATGCGTTCAAAGGCCGCGCCCAGCGCCGGGTCGCCCGCGACGTACCGGGCGCGGGTGAGCGCCTGGTGTTCCCAGACCCAGGCCGATTCGAGTTGGTATTGGCGGAAGGCGGCAAGCGAGCAGGAGACGAGGCCGGCGTCGCCGTTGGGGCGCAGCCGCAGGTCGGTCTCGAAGAGGATGCCGGCGGCGGTGCGGCTCGATAGCCATGAACTGATGCGCTGCGCCAGGCGGACGTATGACTCGCCGGCTTCGGGGCCGTCGTCGCCGTGGATGAAGGTGAGGTCGAGGTCGGAGGCGTAGCCCAGTTCCTTGCCGCCGAGCTTGCCGTAGCCGATGACGGCGAATCCGGGATCGTCGCGGTGGCGGCGCCGTATTTTGCGCCAGCACAGGGGGATGGCGAGGTCGATCATGATGTCGGCCAGCATCGACAGGTGATCGGCGAGTTTTTCCACGCTCAGGAGGCCGGCGATGTCCTGGATGAGCAGGCGGAAAACCTGGGCGTGGTGCCGTTCGCGCATCAGGTCCATTTGCCGTTCCATGTCCGGTTCGATGGTGTCGAGCCCGGCAGCCAGTTCGTTTTTGAAGCGCGGCCAGTCGGGGACGGATTCCAGGGCGCGGCCGTCGAGCAGTTCGTCGAGCAGGAGCGGATGGCGGCCCAGGTATTGCGCCGCCCAGCGCGATGCGCCGACGAGGTCGACCACCCGGCGCAGGGCTTGCGGGTATTGTTGCAGCAGGGCGAGGTAGGCGCCGCGTCGGGCGATGCCGTCGAGCAGTTCGAGGCAGCGCGCCAGTGTGTCGTCGGCGTTCGGCGTGGCGGCAGCGGCGGTGACGAGCCGGGGCATCAGGGCGTCGAACCGGCTTCGGATGTTGTCGGGCAGCTGGCGATAGCGCGCGCCCGTGCGCGTGGCAGCCAGCCGCGCGGCGGCTTCGTCCGGGGCGCGGTAGCCGAGATGAGCCAGCGTGGCCGCGCTTTCTTCGGTGTCGGTCGCGTTCTGCCACAGGGTGGCAAGCCGCTGCGGGTCGTCATCTTCGTCTTCCGGTTCGCCGAATACGGTCTCGAAATGGCGGCCGACGATGGCGCGGTGGCGGTCGAGCGTCTCGCACAGCGCGGCGTAGCCGGCAAAGCCCATCGTCGCCGCGATCAGGGCCTGGTCGGCTTCGTTTGTCGGCAGATCGTGGGTCTGGGCGTCGTCGAGGTATTGCAGGCGATGTTCGAGCCGGCGCAGGAATACGTAGGCCGCATCGAGTTCCGCGACGGCGTCGGCTTCGAGGATGCCGCGTTCGGCAAGACGGCTGAGCACCTGGAGGGTGGGGCGCGTCTGCAAGGGTTGGTCGCGTCCGCCGCGGATGAGCTGGAAGACCTGGGCGATGAATTCGATTTCGCGGATGCCGCCGGGGCCGAGCTTGATGTTGTTGGCGCGGTCGCGGCGCGCCACTTCGCGCCGGATCTGGGCGTGGAGGTCGCGCATGGCGCCGATCGCGCCGAAGTCGAGATATTTGCGAAAGACGAAAGGGCGGACGATGGCGCGCAATGTTTCGGCTTTCGCGCCGACGATGGCGCGCGCCTTGATCCAGGCATAGCGTTCCCATTCCCGGCCCTGGGTGACGAAGTAGTTTTCCAGCATGTCGAAACTTGCCACGAGCGGCCCCGAGTCGCCGTTGGGACGCAGCCGCATGTCGACGCGGAAAACCTGTCCGTCCTCCGTGACCTCAGCCAGCGCGGCGATGAGCCGCTTGCCGAGGCGCTCGAAGAATTCAAAGTTGCTGATGACTTTCGGGCCGGCGGTGTCGCCTTCTTCGGGGTAGACGAAAATCAGGTCGATGTCGGAGCTGACGTTGAGTTCGCGCCCGCCGAGCTTGCCCATGCCGATGATGAGCAGTTCCTGTTCCTCGCCAGCCGGCGAGCGCGGCGCGCCGTGGCGCGCGGCCAGCGCAGCGCGCAGCGCGTCGTGGGCGTGGCCGATGGCGGTTTCGGCGAGGACGGTCATGGTTTCGGTGACTTCAGCCAGATCGGCCAGGCCGCCGAGGTCGCGCGCGATCAGGTGGCACAGTACCCAGGCGCGCAGGCGGCGCAGGGCGGGGCGCAGGTTGGCTTCGCCGTCGCCGTCGTGGCTGGCGATGAAAGCGCGCATGGTTTCGCCGTCGAGTCTGCGCGTCAATCCCCGAGCCAGGTATTCGGCGAGCCATGGCCGGCTGGCGAGCATGCGTTGCAGGAAGCGCGACTGGCGCGCGGCGCGGGAGATTATTTCTGGTTCGGGGGCAGTGGTCGGCATTGGCGGAGCGTCAGGCATGAGTAGAATGAACGTATTCCTATTGATACGTTCCCGGGCATTTGCCCGTGGCCTTGAAACGGGGGATTGGTTCGTTATTGTAGCCGTCTCGCCCGGTTGGGCCGCACGGGGCGTTTTTGCCGTGGCATGCGCGGGCGTGCGCGGATCAAGCAGATGAACCGTATGAATGTCGATTTTCCTCCCCTTGTGCCGGAAGCTGCCCGGGGACGGCCCGCGGGCCGGCGCTGGGCGCGTGTTCTGGGCGGGGGGCTCCTGCTCGCCGCCCTCCTGGGCGGGGGGCTTTTCGCCGTGGCGCGCCTCTGGGTTTTCCCCTGGCTCGGCGAACACCCGGAGTGGGTCGCCGCCGAACTCTCCAGGGCGAGCGGCGTGCCGGTGAGCATCGACAGGCTGGCGGTGGATTGGCCGGGCCTGCGCCCGAGATTGCGCCTGGGCGGGCTGGCGATGAATACCGGCGAGCGCGCGGTATTGCGGCTGGAACGGGTCGAGGGCACGCTGGCGTGGATGTCGTTGTTGCACTGGATGCCGTATTTTCACCGCCTGGAAATCGTCAGTCCGGAGATTGAACTGGGGCGCGGCAAGGACGGCGTTTTTACCGTGGCCGGCATCCGCATCGTGCCGCGCGCCGGGCAGGGGGGCGATCCTCTCGCGTGGTTGTTCGGGCAGACGCATGTCGTGGTGAGCAATGCCACCCTGACCTGGAACGATGAATTGCGCGCCGCGCCGCCGCTGCGGCTGGAAGAGGCGCGTTTTGCCTTCAGGCGCGGCCTGACCCGGCACCGTTTCGAGTTCAGGGCGCGCCCGCCGGCCAACCTGGCGACGGTGTTCGAGGCGGACGGCGAGGTGAGCCGTTACGATTCCGCCGCCCTGGCGGATATTTCCGGACACCTTCATGTCGGGCTGGAACGCGCCGATCTCGGCGGCTGGTCGGCGTGGGTGGATTACCCGTTCCCGTTGTCCGGGCATGGCGGCGTGCAATTGTGGCTCGACAGCGATAAAGGCGCGCAGAGCGCGAGCGCGGACGTGAGCCTGGACGGCGTCGAAATCGCGCTGGCGCCCGATCTGCCGGTATTGCGGCTCGACCGCCTCGGCGGTCGCCTGCAAGCGAGCCGCGGCCCGGACGGCATCGGGTTCGGCGCGCGCAGCCTGTGGCTGGATACGGCGGAAGGCAAGGCGCTCTACCCGATGGATTTCAACCTCCAGTTGCGACAAGGGGCGGACGCGGCGGCGGTCGGCGGCGCCTTTTCGGCGGCGGCGCTCGATCTGGCCGCGCTCGTCGGCCTGGCTGAGTACCTGCCGCTCGGCGAAGAAGCGCGCGCCTACCTGACCGGATTCGATCCCAAGGGGCGCGTGCGGCAGCTGGCTTTCGACTGGGAAGGCGAGGTCGCCGCGCCGCGCGAATGGTCGCTGAAGGCGGACTTTGAAAACATCGCGCTCGTCGCGCGCGGCCTCGTTCCCGGCATGGACGGCATCTCGGGGCGGATCGAGGGCGACAGGCGGACGGGGCGCTTCGCGCTCTCCGGCCGCGCCGCCCACATCGACCTGCCCAGGGTGTTTGAACATTCGCGCATCGCCCTGGCCAGCCTCGACGCCAAGGGCGGCTGGCGCCGCAAGGACGGGCGGCTGGAACTGGCGCTCGACGGCGTCGATTTTGCCAACGACGATGCGGCGGGCACGGTCTCGGGCCGCTACGGGTTCGCCCAGGCCGGCCCCGGCGAACTCGACCTCGTCGGCAGGCTCACCCGGGCCGAGGGCGGCGCGGTGTGGCGTTACATTCCTTTCGTCGCCGGCCCGCGCGCCCGCGACTGGGTGAAAGGCGCCATCCGGCAAGGCAGGATGAGCGATGTGAAACTGGCGCTCAAAGGGCCCATGCGCGATTTCCCGTTCCGGAACGGGGAGGGCAAGTTCACGGTGGCGGCCAAGGCAAGCGAAACCAGCCTCGATTATGCCGCCGGCTGGCCGATGTTCGAGGATATCGCGGGCGAGTTGCGCTTCGATGGGCCGGGGCTCACGGTCGAGGCCCGGAGCGGTCGTGTTTTCGGCGTGCGGCTGGCGCCCGTGCGCGTCGAAATTCCCGATCTCGGCGCCGGGGTGCTCTCGATCGAAGGCGCGGCGAAAGGGCCTGGCGCTGATTTCATGCGCTACATCGCCGAAAGCCCCCTGTCGAAGCGCCTGCGCGGTTTTCCCGGGCCGCTGCGGGCCGAGGGCGGCGGAGAACTCGCCCTCAGTCTGACGATACCGCTGCGCGAACCCGATGCCACCCAGGTCAGCGGCGACTATCGTTTTGCCGGCAACCGCTTCCATCTGGGCGACAGCGGTCTGGTGCTGGCCTCCGCCGAGGGCGAAGTGCGCTTTACCGGCGAGAGCCTGGACATTCCCGCCATTCGCGGCCGCATGCTCGGCGCGCCACTCATCCTGGAAGGGAAAACGGGCGCGGAGGGTCTCAAGCTGAACGCGCGCGGACAGGTCGTGGCGACGGCGGCGCGCAAGGAACTGGGCTGGCCGTTGCTGGAATGGCTGGGCGGCAGCGCGGACTGGCAGGCCGAGCTTGCCCTCGGGCGCGGCGATGATGGCAGCCGCTTCGTCGTGCGCTCCGGGCTGAAAGGTCTGTACTCGCGGCTGCCGGCGCCTTTCGCCAAGGAAGCCGACGATGTCGCGCCCCTGGAAATCGTGGTGGTTTCTCCGACGGCGAACAAACCCCGGCAGATCGCGGCAAAGCTGGGCGGCTGGTTCGATGCCGTGCTCGAACACGATGCCGCCGGCAAACTGCGTGGCGGCGTGGGCGTGAATCGGCCAGCGGCGATGCCGGCCGGTGCCGGCGTGGACGTCGCGGCTTCGCTCGACATGCTGGATGTCGATGCCTGGCAATGGTCGCTGGCTGGAAGCGGCGATGGCGGGAATGTCATGCTGCCGCTGGCGAGCGTCACGCTCGATGCCGGGCGCCTGCGCGCTTTCGGGCGCACGTTCAAGGCGCTGAAATTGCACGCGGTGGCCGATGCCGAGGGCTGGAAAGCCGACGTGGAGAGCGCCGAGGCCCAGGGCAGGATCGACTGGCGCTGGGCTGGCGAGGGGGTGCTGTCGGCCCGCCTGCGCCGGCTGGAGCTGGCAAACGACGAGGGCGGGAACAACGAAAGCGGCGCCGCCCCGCCCAGGAGCCTGCCGGGGCTCGATGTGCGGGCGGAACAGTTCATCGTCAGCGGCCGCGAACTGGGCCAGCTGGAAGTCAGGGCCTCCAACCGGAATGGGGGTTGGCTGCTCGACAACCTCACCCTCCAGCGTCCCGAAACGCAATTGACCGGCAGCGGCCTCTGGTTAGCCGGCGAACGGCGCAGCAAGCTCGATTTCACCCTTTCCACCAGCGACGCCGGCGCGCTGGCTGGCGCCATGGGGTATGCCCACATGGTGCGGGGCGGGCGGGCGAAGCTCGTCGGCCAGCTGGGGTGGGACGGCACGCTCACCGGCATCGACTACCCGACGCTTTCCGGCTATCTCGACCTTACCGCCAAGGACGGTCGTTTCGAGCGCATCGAGCCGGGGGTCGGGCGTCTGCTCGGCATCCTCAGCTTGCAGGCGCTGCCGCGCCGGGTGACGCTCGACTTCCGCGACGTATTCTCCGACGGTTTCGTCTTCGACAGCATCGCCGGCAACGTCGCGGTCTCCAATGGCGTGATGCGTACCGACAGCCTTGTCATCGCCGGCCCGTCGGCGCGGGTGCTGATGCACGGCCAGGCCGACATCGCCGCCGAGACCCAGGATTTGCATGTGACCGTGCGCCCGACCCTGACCGAATCGGTCGCCATCGGCGCCGCCGTGGTCAACCCGGCGGCGGGGGCGGTGGCCTACCTGGCGCAAAAGGTTCTGGGCGATCCGATCGAGAAGATGTTTTCCTATGACTACTCGGTCACGGGCAACTGGGTTGATCCGGTCGTCACGAAAACAGGGATGTCGGCGGCCCGCCCCGCGGCGGCGGCGGAGAGCGCCGCTCCCTTGCAGGCGGCTCACTGACAATGTTATAGCCGGATTTCTTGCGATAGTTTTTTTCAATCGTCTGTATTCTGATTGGCAATTGGCGTCGCGCCCGGACTGGAGAATATGATTCGTTCAACGCCGCCACGGGCGACGTCACGATAATCCGCATAACCTGTCGTCAAACCCATGCAAGGAGTCTTACCCATGAGCAATTCCCTCATCAACACCCAGGTTCTCCCGTTCAAGGCCCAGGCGTACCAGAACGGCAAGTTCCTTGAAGTTTCGGATGCCACCATCAAGGGCAAGTGGGCGGTATTCTTCTTCTACCCCGCCGACTTCACCTTCGTCTGCCCGACCGAGCTTGGCGACCTGGCTGACAACTATGCCGAATTCAAGAAGCTGGGCGTGGAAATCTACGGCGTGTCCACCGACACCCATTTCACCCACAAGGCATGGCACGACGCTTCCGAGACGATCAAGAAGATCGAATACCCGCTGGTCGGCGACCCCACCCACGTCATCAGCAAGAACTTCGGCGTCTATATCGAGGAAGCCGGCGTCGATGAGCGCGGCACTTTCGTGGTCGATCCGAACGGCAAGATCCAGATCATCGAGATCAACGCCGGCAACATCGGGCGCAATGCCCAGGAGCTGCTGCGCAAGGTGAAGGCCGCGCAATATGTCGCCGCCCATCCGAACGAAGTTTGCCCGGCCAAGTGGAAGGAAGGCGACAAGACGCTGGCGCCCTCCATCGACCTCGTCGGCAAGATCTGAACCCTGCCCGTTGTTGTTGACCGTCCGGGCTGAATCTACCTCCGCGCCCGGACGGGTATTTCACAGCCGGCCTCATCGTCGGCTGTTTTTTCATCCGCGCCGCCGGAACTTCGGGCCATCATCCGGCCCTGCCGGGAACCCGCCGTTCATTTATCGCAAGGAGTCTGCCATGCTCGACGACGACATCAAGGCACAACTGCAAGCCTATCTGGGGAAAATCGTCCAA
>JAIRNL010000129.1 GCA_031258035.1 Azoarcus sp.
CCGGCGCGGAAACGTCCTGACGGCTTCGGCCGTCCCCTGCCGCCCCCCGATCCACTCACTTGTCGCGCGATGACTCCGGAAAAGAACCTGCACGCCGGGGAACAGCCCCACGCCACCGAGGGCGGGGGGATGCACCCCGATGAACTCCAGCAACATCTGCGCGAGGTGCAATCGCTGCTGGCGCATTCGCGCATCCATGCGGGGGACAGCGAAGCGCACGAGGAAATGCCCGCGCTCGTCCTGCCCGCGCCCGAGGAGGCAAACGCGCTGCGGGCGCGGCTCGACGCCCTCCACCCGGCCGACATTGCCTACATCCTCGAAGCCCTGCCGCTGAACGAGCGGCGCTATGTGTGGGATCTGGTCAAGGCCGAGCGCGACGGCGAAATCCTGCTCGAAGTCTCCGACGCCGTCCGCGAATCCCTGATCGAGACGATGGCGCCGCACGAGTTGAAGGCGGCCGCCGAGACGCTGGACGCCGATGAGCTGGCCGACCTCGCCCCTGATTTGCCGCCGGAAGTCATCCAGGATGTTTTCCAGTCGCTCTCCAGCGACGAGCGCGAGCAGTTGCGCGCGGCAATGTCCTACGCCGAGGATTCGGTCGGGGCGCTGATGGATTTCGATCTGGTCACGGTGCGCGAGGATGTCACGCTCGAAGTGGTGTTGCGCTACCTGCGCCGTTTCGACGAGTTGCCGGATCACACCGACAAGTTGTTCGTGATCGACCGCGAGGAGCATCTGGTGGGCATCCTCACCCTGGAGTCGCTTCTCATCAACGATCCGGAAAGGCAGGTCTCCGAGGTCATGCGGCGCGAGCCCAGGATCAGCTTCGCGCCCGACGATGATGCCGGCGACGCGGCGCAGGCGTTTGAACGTTACGATCTCGTCTCCGCCCCGGTGACGGATCGAAGCAACAAGGTGATCGGACGCCTCACGGTGGCCGATGTGGTCGATTTCATCCGCGAGGAATCCGAGGCGGAGATCCTCAGCCACGCCGGCCTGCGCGAGGGCGAGGATGTTTTCGCGCCGATGTGGGATTCGGTGAAGAACCGCTGGGCCTGGCTGGCGATCAACCTCATCACGGCGTTCGTCGCTTCGCGGGTGATCGGCGCTTTTGAAGGTTCGATCGAAAAACTGGTGGCGCTGGCGGCGCTGATGCCCATCGTCGCCGGCATCGGCGGCAATTCGGGCAACCAGACCATCACCATGATCGTGCGCGCGATCGCCACCGGGCAGATCGAGGAAAGCGCGATGCGGCGGTTGCTGAAAAAAGAGCTCGGCGTCGCCCTGGTAAACGGCCTCGTCTGGGGCGGGCTGCTCGGCGTGCTGTCCTGGTGGCTCTACCACAGCGCCTCGCTGGGGCTGGTGATGACGGCGGCGATGACGCTCAACTTGCTGCTGGCTGCCAGCGCCGGCGTCCTGATTCCGATTCTGCGCCAGCGCTTTGGCGGCGATCCGGCGGTGGGCAGTTCGGTGATGATCACGGCGCTGACCGATTCGGGGGGGTTCTTTATTTTTCTCGGGCTGGCGACGGTATTTTTGTTGTAGTTTCGATGATCCGACCGCCGCCGCCACATCGATGACTCTTTCCGCACGTCGCGCCGCGGGCGCGCTTTTTGCCGCCATTTTGCTGGGTGCTTCGTTGTCCGTCGAGGCGGCGAGGCCCAAATCGTCGGCCGCGGATAAGGCGGCGGCGGACGATAGAGCCAGGGCGCTCGAACTCGAAGCCGAGATCGCGCGCCGCACCCGGGCGTACCAACAGCGCCTGCGCCGTCAGCAGATCGCCGGCGATGAGACCGAAAGCCGCTTCGAGTCTTACCTCGCGGCTTTCCGGCGCAAGATCGCGTGCAGCGCCTCGCTTCACTATCCCAGGGCGGCGCGCGGCAAGATCTATGGCGACCTGGTCATCACCGTTTCCATCCTCGCCGACGGTTCGCTTGAAGATACGAGGATCGAGCGCAGTTCCGGCCACAAGGTGCTCGACGAGGGCGCGCGGGACATCGCCCGGAAGGCCGCGCCGTTCGCCCCCTTCCCGCCCGAGATCCGCCGCGATGCCGACGCGATCGACATTACGCGCACCTGGACATTCACTTACACGGAAGAAAGCGCGGAAAACGCCGAGGATCCGTGCGCCGAATGAGGCGCCGTCTCACGGCGGGGCCGGCGGTCGATGCCGCGAAGGCGGGATATTCAGGCGCGTGCTTTCCGGAGCGGCGCGGCGCGTTCCGATGCCGCGAACGGCCCTGGGCCTCAGGCGTTTTTCTCCGCCCGCTTCAGGCGCAGAGTGAAGCTCACTCCGCCGTCTTCATTGACGGCCCGTATCGTGCCGCCCATTTTCGCCATGTAGGTTTTCGCCACGAAGAGGCCCTGCCCGCGGCGGCCTTCGCCGCCGCCGCCGTCGGAGGCGCCGGAAAAACCGTACTCGAAAATCTTGTCGAGCCATTCGGGGGGGATGGCGGCGCCCGCGTTGTGGATTTTCACCGCGACTTCGCCGGGTTCCGACTTGTCGCCGGGATCGAGCGCGATGAGGATGGGGGTGCCGGGGACGCGGTGGCGCCCGGCGTTCTTGAGCAGGTGGCCGATGACGTCTTCGAGCGAGTATTCGTCGGCGCGTACCGGCACGGGGCTGCCATGGGGCGCATAGCGCACGTCGTCGACGCCGATGTGCGGCGCGTTGGCGGCGATGTTGGCCAGGAAATCGTCGAGATCGAGCCTCTCCAGTGCCAGCCTCGAGGATTGGAAGGCTTCGCTCGGGCTGGCGCCGCCGTAGAGCACGCGGATGGCCTGCTGCATGCGGGCAAGGTAGCGATGGCCCGGATCGTCGGGGCTGCCGTGGAGCGCGAGCAGGGATTGCAATGGCGACATGATCTCGTGTCCGACGGCGTGCCATTGCTCTTTTTCCTGGGCGGCGCGGATGCGTTCGCGGTCGGCGTCTTCCTTGACGCGGGCAAGAAGGCGGTCGAGGCGGTCAGCCAGGATGCCCAGTTCGTCGCTGCCTTCGAGATCGGCGAAATCGAACGCGCCGAAACCGGGGCCGGGTTCCTCGCGCCAGGGCGAAAACTGGCGGGCGCGGCGGGTCAGTAGCGCGATGCGGCGGATCATGCCGATTTCGATCACCAGCCAGGCGAGCACGATGGCCACCATCACCGCGCCGACGAACCATGACAGGCGGGTCGCGGTGGCGCTCAGGGTCTGGTTGACGACGCGAGCGGCCTCGCCGTGCAGGATGACGCGATAGTTGCCGGAAGGCGTCGCCACCGTGTCTTCGAGGTCGATCGGGGCCATGGCGTCCCGCTCGCCGACCGGCAGGCGCCGGATCAGCCGGGTGAGCAGCGGCGACATTTGTTCTTCCAGTCCGCCTTTGCCCCGGATCAGGGCCTCGTCGCGTTCGCTGTGTTCGCGCCGGATGCGCAGGGTCTCGCCCGCTTGCAGGAATTCGCCGAGATCGCCCAGCGAAAAAGGCGCGATGGCGCCGCGCGCGGTGCTGTCGAACAGGGCGGCCTCGCGGCCCTTTCCCGCGCTTGGCGGAAAGAACGCGATTTCCACCGCGATCTTGTTCAGGTCGGGCGGCGGCCAGGGGGCGCGCCGGTCGCGCAGCAGCTCGGCGATCAGTTCCTCGACCGGCAGCCGCAAGGAGAAAAAAGATTTTCGCTCGCAGTTCTCGCCGCTTTGGCGCGCATCGAGGCAGCGCGATTCTTGCCACAACCAGCCGCGAAATTCTCTCACCGGCATGCTTTTGTGGTAGTCGCGCCCGTCCAGTTCTTCATAGCCGGTCAGCCGTCCGCGCACGCCCTCGAAAGAGGCATTCCGGCGCGGCGGCAAAAGCTCGAAGGGCGCAAGCCAGCGGTGATGCACGCCGCGCATGTAGACGGAAACGCGCATGCGGTGGGCGCCGTCCAGAAATTTGTCGCCGATCTCGTGCGGCACGAGCGGCCCGCTCTCGAAAGTCCCCGCCGCGTAGATGAAGCCGCCGATCCACGGATTGTTGCCGACCCCCACGCACAGGCTGCCGTTGCGCGGGTATCGGATCAGGCAATCGGCCATTTCCACCGCATTCCACGTCTTGGACTGGTCGTCGAAGTCGATGGACGAAAACGGCAGCAGCACCGGGTGCAGCCTGCCCGCGCCATCCATGCCCCGCGCCGGATTGAGCAGTGCGAGCTGCCCCGAGGGATGGCGCAGGCGGGTGACGATCTGCTCTTTGGTCTTGGCCAGCACGCTCTGGTAGTTGCGCCAGGCGCGTTGCTTTTCGCCCTGCAACACCGCCACGGCCAAGGCCATGACCGCAAGGATGAGCAGCAGGAATGCGCCGCGGAACAGTATCCGCAGCCGAAAGGAAGCCAACCAGCGCGGGAAACGCCGCATCGCGCGCCTACCTGCCTGTGTTCCGGGAGGCGCCCGTCCAGCGGAAGCCGCGCATCGGCACGTTCTCGATGCCGTCGAACCGTTCGTCGAGTTCGCGGAACGCTTCGCGCAGGGTGCTGATGTGCTTGCGGATGTTTTCGCGGTTGCGCCCGCTTTTCACCGCCGCGAACAGTTCGTCGTAGGAGACCACTTCGCCCCGGCGTTCGTGGAGCACGGCAAGGATGCGTTGCGCGGTGAGCGGCACGTTGACTCGTTTGCCGCGCCAGAAAGGGGCGCCCTGGTGCAGGGGGTCGATGGAGAGTTCGTCGCCCGCCGGTCGTGCCGCCGCGACCTGGCGCCGGCTTTTCGCGGCGCGCAGCATCTCCAGGAAGGTGTCGATGAATTCCGGTTCTTCAAAAGTGGTTTTTTGCAGGTAATCCCAGGCGTCGAGCGCCCGCATGATGCCCCGGTAAACCGCCGCCGGCATGGCCGAAACCACCAGCACCGGCGTGCCGCGCCCGGTCTTGTTGATGGCGTTGATGATGGCCACCCCGGCATGACGGTCGCGTCCGAGTTCGATATCGAGGATCACGAGGTCGTAGTCTTCGCGGGCGATGGCCGCCTCGGCTTCGTCGCGGGTAAACCATTGCGCCACCGCGACCTCCGGGGCCGCGGAAAGCACCCAGTCGCGGATTTGCCCGCTCGTCGGGCCGTCGTCCTCGATGATCGCTACCTTGTACATCGCATTCCGGCCCGGTTCCCGCGTGTGAAGGCCGCTATCGTACATCAGGCCCCGGCGCGCGGCGGCCGTGTGAACGTTTCTTCACGCCCCCGGCGGAAACGGTTGCGGCCATGAGCGAAGCCGGTTGTCCACGGCATGGAACGTTCCGCGCGGGCGGCGCCATGATGCCCGCCATGGATGAGGCGCCGCCGCCATTCATCCGGAACCCCCCTCACCACGAAAGGTACGATCATGGAACACATCGACTGCGATACCCCGAACGGCAACGCGCCGCGCTCCCGCGGGGAAAGAAGTGCCCGCTTCATCATGGCCAGCCTGCGACGCTTGCCCTTGCGCCGCGCCACCGTCCTGGGCGCGCTGTGCCTGGCTGCCTGGGGCATCGCCGCCCATCCCCCCATGCAGACCGTCGCGCGCGGCGAAACAGGGCTGCGCACCAACCAATGGACGGGCGGCATCGACCGCTTCCGGGAAGGCCCGGTGCTGGTCATTCCCGGCATCCACGCCATGCGCACTTTCCCGCTGCGCGACCAGCTCTATCGCCCGGATAAAAGCGCCGGAACGGTATTCACTTTCCAGTCGGTCGAAGGGCTGGATCTGGGGGTGGATTTCGCCGTCCGCTACGCGTTCGACATCAACCGGCTGACGACCACGGCGCGCGCCCTGCCCGACGATATCGCCAACGAAATCGTGCTGCCCGCCACGCAGGACGTATTGCACAAGACGCTTTCACGCTACACGGTGCGCGAGATTTTCTCGGCCCGTCGCCAGGAAATCCAGGACGAGATCGCCCGGGAACTCCAGAGCCGCCTCGATGAAGATGGCGTCAAGCTGAAGTCCCTGGCTCTCGGCAAGATCGCGCTGCCGCCCGATTACCTCGCGGGCATGGAAAAGATGCTGGCTGCGGAACTGGCGAGCGAGCAGATGAAATACACGCTCGAACTCAAGGAAAAGGAAGTCCGGGAAAGCGAACTGCGGGCCGAAGCCGACAAGGCGCGGCGCGAGAAAGAGGCGCAGGCCGCGGCGCAGGAGCAGATCATCGCCGCGCAGGCGCAGGCCGAGGCGATGAAGCACATCCTGCCTTTCAAGGAAAAACAAATCCGCCAGCGCGAGCTGGAGGCGGACGCAGCCAAGGCGACGCGGATCAGGCAGGCGCAGGCCGAGGCCGAGGCGCGCCGCATCGAGGCCGAAGCCGAGGCCGATTCGCGCAAGAAGCTTGCCGAGGCCGAGGCGTACCGGCTTGAGCAGGTCGGCAAGGCCAACAGCGAGCAGATGGCGCGCGAAGGGGCGATCCTGGCGCGCAGCCCGTTGCTCATCCAGAAGACATTGGCTGAGAAGCTCTCCGACAAAGTGCAGGTCATCATCGCCCCGCCCGGCGCCAATGGCCGCTTCATCGGCGAAAACCTGGTCGGCAAATTGCCCGCCGGGCGGGAAAACGCGGGCAACGCGGCGGCGGGCGGCGGCTACGCCCGCGGCGACGAAACCGGCGAGGAGGGTTGAATCATGATCGGAATACTTGCGGCCGGCCTTGCCAGCTTCGCCATCGTTACCCAGGATCAAACGCCCCTGCGCGCCGCGCCATACGAGAATGCCGCCCGCCATGCCGTGCTCACGCAGGGCGACAGCCTGGAAGTGCGCGGCGCGAAAGGGGACTATCTCCAGGTCTACGATCATCACCGCGAGCGCGCCGGCTACATCCGCGTCACGCAGGCCGGCCTGTACGATCTCAAACCCGGGGATGCGCCGCGTTTGCGGGCCGTGCTCGAATTCCTCAAGGATCAGCCCAACCAGGAGGCGCTGGGCATCGGCCACGCCGCCGCTTTTTTCAAGGCCGCGCCGGCCGAGGCGATCGACGCCGGCGCGTTCGAGGCGCTCGGCGAGATGGCCGGGCGCCTCGCCTGGCGCGCTTCGCGCCTGTCCGGGGCGGACAACGAGAAATCGCGGACGGTCTCGGCGCATCTTGAGGCCGCCGCCCGCTACGGGGTGAAGTTCTACAGCGTCGAACGCCACGAAAAAGTCACCCTTTGCTACGACGGCGACGCCTGGCGGCGCCTGCTGGCTCTGCCATCCACTCCGGCGCAGAAATCGCGCGCGGCGCTTGCGCTCACGCGCCACGATTGCGTCGCCCCGACGCTGTCTGCCACCGAACGGCTCGACGCCGATCGCCGCCGCGCCGAAATCCTCGAAAGCGCCCTGGAAGACGGCGCCCGCCGCGGCGGCCTGCCCGCGCACCTCGAAAACCGGCTCAAGATTCGCGCCGCCGGCGTATGGGCGGGCCTCGCCCACCGCCTCGCGCAACGCCCGGACAGCGACCCGGCGGCCGTGCTCGCCGCCGGCCAGCAGGCCGAAACCCGTCTCGCCGGCGTCGACAAGAATGCTTTCGCGGACGGCGACCGCGGGGCGTGGAACGAAGCCGCCATCCGCGTCGGCGCCTCGCGCTGGGCGGCGCGGCCGCAGACGCTCGCCCAGGCCATGCCGGGACGCCCCGGCATCCGGCTCGTCGCCAGCGACAAGCCGGGGCAGACCTGCGTCCAGGTCGTCGCGGCGCGGGCCGCCACCGCCCAGGCCCCGCGCCCCGCGACGATCGCGCCGGAGAAGCCTTTGACACAATGCACTTACGGTCGGGTGTGGACATCCTCGCTGACCGTCAGCCAGGACGGCAAGCTCATGACGCTGGCTGTGCAGCCGCTCGAAGACTGGCGCGAACTCTGGGTATTCCGGCAAGAACGGGGCGGCTGGCTGCTCGACATCGTGCCGCCCGCCGCCGACAGGCCCGAAACCGGCTACGTCGAATTCGCCGGCTGGGTGCCGGGCAACAAACAATTTCTGGTCGCGCGCGAGACGGTAGTCGACGGGCGCAGCAAGACGAGCTTCGAGCTATGGGATCGCGCCACGCTGCAAGTCGAACGCAGCGCCGACAAACCCGGCAACCTGAGCGCGTTCTACCGGTGGCAGGACGCGACATGGAAAAGCGGCACGGTGGCGATACGCTGAAAAAAAGGCGGCGCGGCGGCGCTAAGACTGCGCCGCGAACACTTCCCGCGCCGCCGCCACCGTGGCGTCGATCTCGGCCTCGCCATGCGCGGCCGACACGAAGCCGGCCTCGAACGCCGAGGGCGCGAAATAATGCCCTTTGGCCAACATGGCATGGAAAAAGCGGTTGAACCGTTCACGATCCATGGCCATGACTTCATCGAACGAGGCCGGCGGTCGTGCGCTGAAATACAGCCCGAACATGCCGCCCACCGCGTCGGCGGAAAACACCGCCCCGGCGGCGCGGGCCGCCGACGCGATGCCGTCGGTCAGACGCCGCGCGCGCGCGGCGAGCGTGTCGTAGAAGTCCGGCGCGCGCGTCAGCTTCAGCGAGGCCAACCCGGCGGCCACCGCCACTGGACTGCCGGAGAGCGTGCCGGCCTGATAGACCGGGCCGAGCGGGGCGATTTTCTCCATGATGTCGCGCCGGCCGCCAAAAGCGCCCACCGGCATGCCGCCGCCGATGACCTTGCCCAGCGTGACGAGGTCGGGAACGATGCCGAACAGCCCCTGCGCGCCTTGCGGGCCGACGCGGAAACCGGTCATCACTTCGTCGAAGATCAGCAGCGCGCCGTACTGCGTGCACAGACGCCGCAATCCTTCCAGAAAACCGGGGCGGGGCCGCACCATGTTCATGTTGCCGGCCACAGGTTCGACGATGATGGCGGCGATCCCGTCGCCGCGCGCCTTGAACGTGGCCTCGACCCGGTCGAGATCGTTGTAGTCGAGCACGATGGTATGGCGGGCGAAATCCGCCGGCACGCCCGCCGAGGACGGATTGCCGAAAGTCAGCATGCCGGAGCCGGCCTTCACCAGCAGGCTGTCAGCGTGGCCGTGGTAGCAACCCTCGAACTTGACGATGGCATCTCGCCCGGTATGCCCGCGAGCCAGCCGGATGGCGCTCATCGTCGCCTCGGTGCCGGAACTGACGAGCCGCACCATTTCCAGCGCCGGCAGCAGTTCGCACAGCAAGCCGGCCATCTCGACCTCGGCGGCCGTCGGCGCGCCAAAGGAGAGTCCCTTGAGCGCGGCGGCGCGCACCGCCTCGACGATCGCGGGGTGGGCGTGCCCGGCGATCGCCGGCCCCCAGGAGCCGACGTAGTCGATATAGGCGCGCCCTTCGGCGTCCCACACCCGCGCGCCCTCGGCGCGCTCGATGAAGCATGGCGTGCCGCCGACCGAGCGGAAAGCGCGCACGGGGGAATTGACGCCACCGGGGATGTGTTGCCGTGCCTGGGCAAAAAGGGCTTCGTTGCGCTTGCTCATCGTGGGAGTGACTCCGTTCGCGTTCGGCCATCCAGGCAGGCCGGACAGCCCAAAGGCCGGGATTGTCGCCCGCGAAGCCGGATCGCCGCAACCGCCCGCCGCCCGCCGTCCCGCCCTCGACTTTCATATGATTGCGCAAATCGCCTCTCGCTATATATATGAACGCTTCCCGGAACAGCCCTGCCTGCTTCATCTCCACGCCAGCCAGGTCTACAGGATGAAACAGAACAGATCATTTATTCCCCGCACGATCCGCCGCGATTGTTCCATCCGCGTAACAACTCTTGATAAGCCCGCGCCCGCGCGCCGGGATCGGGCGCGTCGAAAACATCGGAAATCACCGCCACGAGATCGGCGCCCGCCGCGACGAGCGCGCCGGCGTTTTCGAGCGTGATGCCGCCGATGGCCGCCACCGCCGCCTTCAACTCCCGCCGCGCCCGGCCAAGCAGGGCAAGCGACGCCCGCGACGCCGCCGGCTTGGTGGGCGAGGCGAACATCGCGCCGAAAGCGACGTAATCGGCCCCTGCCGCCTCGCCCGCCACGGCCCGCGCCCACTGGTTATAGCACGACACGCCGAGAATCCGCCCTGGCCCCAGCGCATCGAGCGCGCGCCGCGCCGCCGCCGCATCGCCATCGTCGCGCCCGAGGTGGACGCCATCGGCGGCGATTTCGATGGCGAGAGCCAGATCGTCGTTGACGAGCATCGGCACCCCGGCGGCGCGGCACAAAACCAGGAGGGACGCCGCCTGTTCGCGCCGCAGCGCCGCTGGGGCGAATTTGTTGCGATATTGCAGCAAGACCGGGCGGGCGGCGAGCACGCGGGCGACTTTGGCCAGCAGGCGCGCGGTTTCCGGCTCGTCCGGCGTCACCACATATAGGCCACGCCCGCGCGAAAGCATGGACTCATTCATTTCTTTTTCGTCTTATCCATATCGTCCCCAATTGGCACCGTGAAAAACAAAACCATATGACAGCGCCGGCATCGCCGCGACCGGCGTTTTTGGGGATGGCGGTATTCCTGCCACGCCGAGAACTTTATCCCTGTATCAGTGCCCGCCTTTTGCGGTATCCTTGCGGATGACTGTAACAATTTCGACGTCGGCGTCGCTGACGCCGCGTCTCTGGAGGACGCAGTGCATGGATCTGAGCGGACTGAAGGTGATGGTCATTGATGACAGTAACACCATCCGTCGCAGCGCCGAGATATTTCTCAGCCAGGTGGGGTGCCACGTACTACTGGCTGAAGACGGGTTCGACGCCCTGGCTAAGATCACCGATCACCGTCCGGATGTCATCTTCGTCGACATCATGATGCCACGCCTGGACGGCTATCAGACTTGCGCCCTCATCAAGAAAAACCCCAGACTGGCGACGACACCAGTGATCATGCTCTCCTCCAAGGACGGACTTTTCGACCGCGCCCGCGGTCGAATGGTGGGTTCCGACGAGTATCTCACCAAGCCTTTCACGAAAGACAGCCTGATCAAAGCCGTCTCCGAACACAGCGGCAATCATCCACGCTGAAAACTATTCGCAATATTCGATGGAAAGTTCCAACGATGCCAATCAAAAAAGTACTCATAGTCGATGATTCGCCCACCGAGCGGCTGGCGCTGACCGAAGTCCTTTCCCGTGGCGGCTATCAGGTCGTCACGGCGGAAAACGGCGAGGACGCCATCAGCAAAAGCCGCAGCGAATTACCCGACCTGATCCTGATGGATGTCGTCATGCCCGGCATGAATGGCTATCAGGCGACCCGCACGATTTCGCGCTGGGAAACCACGCGCGGCATTCCGATCATCATGTGCACCAGCAAAGGGCTCGAAACCGACAAGATCTGGGGTATGCGCCAGGGCGCATACGACTACATCGTGAAGCCCCTCGACTACACCGCCCTGCTCGCGCGCATCAAGAACATCGGTTAAGCATATATGTCCAAGCGGATCAGCCTGCGCCAGTTCCAGGAAAACCTCGCCCGCCGTCTGGCTGAGTCCCAGAGCGACGAACGCCGGGGGCTGCTCGGCGTGCTGGCTGGCCACGAACACTGTTTGCTCAGTCTGCCCGAGGCCGGCGAAATCATGACGCCGCCCGCGCTGGCGCCGGTGCCGCTCACGCACGAATGGTATCGCGGCCTGGTGAACGTGCGCGGCGTGCTCTACAGCGTCGTCGACCTGTCGCGCTTCCACGACGGCCCCGCCATTTCCTCGCCCGGCGCGCAATGCCGCCTGCTGCTGGTCGGCACCCGCCAAGGCGTGCATAGCGCCATCCTGGTCTCGCGCGTCCTGGGACTGCGCAACGAGGAAGACTTTGAACCCGACGCGGGCGCGGACGATCCGCGCCCCTGGGTCAGCGCGCACCTGCGGGATGCGAACAACCAGCCTTGGCTGCGCCTCGACGTGCCGCAGCTTCTGGCCAATAGCGTTTTCCTCGATGCCGGAGTCAGTTAAGGGGCACGGCACCATCCCTTCCATAGAATTTGAACTTTCCCAATCCCTCACCAAAATCGGCGAGTCGGCAACTGCGGCGGAGCAAGGCAAATGGCATTAAAGCTCTTTTCGGATCATTCGGACGGGCAAGAGCAGCCCTCGGACACTACCCTTCTGGAACATCAGACAGCGGCGGCGCGGTCATTGACCGCTGAACGGATCGCCGCGGAAGCCGGCGACAATCAACAGCCGGCAGGTTCCGGACGGGTACGCCGGCTGACGTGGCTGTTCGTGATACTGGGCCTGGCGACCGCCGGCCTGATGATCTTCCAGAACTGGCGCGTCAGCGAAATCGCGGGGCAGATCGCGGTAACGGGCGAACTACAGGCGCTCTCGCAACAGATTGCCAAGGCGGGACAGCTGGCTCTCCAGGGGCAGGTAAGCGCGTTCCAGGAATTGCAGGACAGCCGCGACCGTTTCAACCGCCTCAAGGACGCCCTCGCGCAGGGCGGCGACCTGCCCGACGGTCGGAGCGTGCGCGCGGTCGATGCCAGCGAACAGGCGCATCTCGACACCGTCATCCGCGGCTGGGAACAGATGGAAAAGGAAATCCAGACGATCCTCCGCGCCAGGAACGAACTGACCACGCTCACCGTCTCCTCGGAAGCCAACCGCAATACCATCATGTTGCAACTGGCCAGGCTGATGGCCGCGCGCGCGGCAGCGGACGGCGATGCCTCGCAGAACGTCCAGGTCGCCATGGAGAACCTCGAGGGCGACCTGAAACTGCTCATCATGGTCCAGACGGCGAACAGTCAGTTGAGCCAACAGGCGGCGGTCGTCTTCAAGGCCGCCGGCGACCTGGGCCAGGCTTTCGTCAACGCGTCGAGCATCTCCGGCGTGCTCTCGCAGGCGACGCTGGCTTGCGCGCTCGGCGCACTGATCGTGCTGATCCTCATCACCAAGGTATACCGCAGCGAAGTCGCCGCCCGCCAGACGAGCATCGACCGCCAGCGCCAGCACTCCGAAGACGAGCGCAACCACACGCAGGCGGCGATCCTGCGCCTGATGAACGAGATGGGCGACCTCGCCGACGGCGACCTCACCATCCGCACCACGGTATCGGAAGACATCACCGGCGCGATCGCCGACTCGGTGAACTACACCATCGAAGAGTTGGCCATGCTGGTGAGCCGGATCAACGACGCCGCCGGTCGCGTGACCAACGCCACCCAGACCGCCCAGCACACCTCGGCCGAACTGCTCGACGCCACCGAGCGCCAGTCGCACCAGATCGAAGAAGCCGGCACCACCGTGCAAAGCATGGCGCAACAGATGACCGAATCCTCCGAGCGGGCGCTGCACACCGCGCAGGTCGCCCGCCGCTCGCTGGAATCGGCGCGCAAGGGGGCCGACGCGGTGGAAAACACCATCCGCGGCATGAACGCGATCCGCGAAAAAATCCAGGAAACCTCCAAGCGCATCAAGCGCCTGGGCGAATCCTCCCAGGAAATCGGCGAAATCGTGGAACTGATCTCCGACATCACCGAGCAGACCAACGTCCTGGCCCTGAACGCCGCCATCCAGGCGGCCTCCGCGGGCGAAGCCGGGCGCGGCTTCACCGTGGTTGCGGAAGAAGTGCAGCGGCTGGCTGAACGCTCGGCGGAAGCGACCAAGCAGATCGCGGCGATCGTGAAGACCATCCAGACCGACACCCAGGATGCCGTCGGCGCCATGGAAAACGCCACCCGCGACGTGGTCGAGGGCGCGCGGCTGTCGGACGCCGCCGGCCAGGCGCTGGCTGAAATGGGACAGGTGTCGATGGACGCCGCCCACCTGATCGAACAGATCTCCACCGATACGCAAGACCATGCCGCGGAGGCCATCCGGGTCGCCGAGTCCATGAAGGACATTCTCGCCATTACCGAGCAGACGACCCACGGCACCAAGCAGACGGCGGAGTCGGTCGGCCAGCTTGCCGACCTGGCGATCGAGCTGAAAGGCTCGGTCTCCGGTTTCAAGGTTTAACCGTCACGTTTTGATCACGCTTCACACCAGGTAACAGCACGGGATTGTTCTTTCATGACGCAAGCCAACGAACCGGATCTTGGACCGCTTAGCTGGGTCAGGAGCGAAATCGACCAGGCGCTGTCGCGTGCAGCCGACAGTCTCAAGCTGGCGGCCGAAGCGGCCGACGGCCCCGCCAAGGTCCAGTTCGCCCAGACTCATCTGCACCAGGTAAACGGGGCGCTCTCCATCATCGGGCTGGACGGCCTGACCAAATTCGTCGCGGCGCTGGATCTGTTCTTCGGCGCGCTCGTCCGCGGCGAACTGTCGATCGACGAGGCGCGGATCAAGCTCGGCCTGCGCGCGCTCTCCAGCATCGCCAACTATCTCGACGAACTGGTTCACGGCGCCCCCGACCAGCCGCTGCGGCTGTTGCCGCTATACCGCGAACTGGTCATCACCCGCGGCGAGGCGGCCCCCTCCGCCGCCGATCTCTTTTTCCCCGACCTGAGCGTGCGCATCCCCCGCCGCGGCAGCGCGCCGGAATTCGACGCGATGCAACGGCAGCACCAGCGCCGGACCATGCGCCTGCGCTTCCAGCGCGGCCTGCTCGACTGGCTGCGCCACCCGGACGCCAACCACGTCGACGCCATGCGCGCCGCCCTCGCCGGGCTCGAAATCTCCGAGGACAACCCCGGCATGCGCGCCCTGTGGTGGGCCGGGCAGGCATTCATCGACACCCTCCCCGCCACGCCGCCGGAAGACCTGCTCGCCGCCAAACACCTGCTGTCCCGGCTCGAAGGCCAATTGCGCCATGCCGGCGACGGCCCGCAAGTACTGCCCGAGCGCCTGCTGCGCGAAATGCTCTACATCATCGCCAGCCGGCCCGCCACCACGCTGATCCAGCAGACGGCGCGCAAGGCCTGGGGGCTCGATGCCCTGATTCCCGAGGAGGGCGCGACCGTCAGCGACCTGCCCCTGGCGCCGCTGCTCCAGGAACTGCACACCCGGCTGACCGGCATCAAGGAAGAGTGGAACACCTTCGGCGAGCAGGGCGCAACGGCCCTGTCCGAATTCACCGCCCGGCTCGAAACCTTCACGAAATCCACCGCCTCCCTCGGCCGCCCCGTCCTCTATCGCCTGCTTGGCGGCATGTGCCGCTTCGTCATGTGGTTGAGCACGAACCCGCAACGCTACTCCGAGCCCATCGCGCTCGAATTCGCCACCGCCCTGCTGCTGGC
>JAIRNL010000133.1 GCA_031258035.1 Azoarcus sp.
AGGGCCGCGTCGGCGAGCATTTCGCCGTCGCATTCGAGCGTGGGCGCGGTACGGCGCAGGATTTCGCTGGCGGCGCGCATCTTGCGGGCCGAGGCCGAGCGCGAGGCGCCGAAGTTGGAGTGCGACAGCAGCGCCACGCGCGGTTCGTGCCCGAAACTGCGCAGTTCGGAGGCGGCCATCAGGGCGATGTCGACGATGTCTTCGGCGCTCGGGTTTTCGTTGACCTGGGTGTCGGCGATGGCCAGCACGCGACGGGGCAGCATGAGCAGGTTCATCGCCGCGAATTGGCTCGCGCCCGGTTTCAGGCCGATGACGTCGCGCACATGCTGGAGGTGGTATTCGTAGGAGCCGAAGGTGCCGCACACGAGCGCGTTGGCGCGCCCCTGGCGCAGCAGCAGTGCGCCCAGCAGGGTGGAATCGCGCCGGACGCGCACTTTGGCCAGATCGGGGGTGACGCCGTCGCGCGCCATCAGGTTGTAATATTCGCGCCACAGTTCGCGGTAATAGACGTCCTGTTCGGGGTCGATGATGTCGAAGTCGCGCCCAGGCGCGAAGTTGAGGCCGACTTTCCGGATGCGCGCCTCGATGACGGCGGGACGGCCGATCAGCATCGGACGGGCGAGTCCTTCTTCGACGGCCTCGCGCGCGGCGTGGATCACTCTTTCGTCTTCGCCTTCGGCGTAGAGCACGCGCTTCAGGTCGGGCACGACATTCTTGGCGGTGGCGAACACCGGCCGCATGACGATGCCGGATTGATAGACGAAGTCGCCGAGACTGGCCGCATAGGCGCGCAGGTCGTCGATGGGGTGCCGGGCCACGCCCGAGGCCATCGCCGCCCTCGCCACCGCCGGCGCGATCTTGAGTATCAGGCGCGGGTCGAAGGGCCGGGGAATGATGTAGTCGGGGCCGAAGTGCAGTTCTTCGCCGCCATAGGCCGTGGCGACGACGTCGTTCTGCTCGGCCTGGGCCAGTTCGGCGATGGCCTTGACGCAGGCAAGTTTCATCTCTTCGTTGATGGTGGTGGCGCCCACGTCGAGCGCGCCCCGGAAGATGAAGGGGAAGCAGAGGACGTTGTTGACCTGATTGGGGTAGTCGGAGCGGCCGGTGGCGACGATGCAGTCGGGGCGCACGGCCTTGGCTTCGAGGGGCAGGATTTCGGGGGTCGGGTTGGCAAGGGCGAAGATGAGCGGTCGGTCGGCCATTTTCGCCACCATCTCCGGCTTGAGCACGCCCGCTTTCGAGAGGCCGAGGAAAACGTCGGCGCCGGCAATGGCTTCGCCCAGGGTGCGGGCCTCGGTCGCCTGGGCATAGCGCGCCTTGGTCGGCTCCATGTTTTCTTCGCGGCCCTGGTAGATCACGCCGCGCGAATCGCAGACGAGGATGTTTTCGCGTTTCAGGCCCAGGCTCACCATGAGGTCGAGGCAGGCGATGGCCGCCGCGCCCGCGCCCGAGCAGACGAGCCTGACCTGGCCGATTTCCTTGCCGACGATCTTGAGGCCGTTGATGAGGCCCGCGGCCGAGATGATCGCGGTGCCGTGCTGGTCGTCGTGGAAGACGGGGATTTTCATGCGCTCGCGCAGCTTCTGCTCGATGTAGAAGCACTCGGGGGCCTTGATGTCTTCGAGGTTGATGCCGCCGAGGGTGGGTTCGAGCGCGGCGATGATTTCGATCAGTTTGTCGGGGTCGCGTTCGGCGAGTTCGATGTCGAACACGTCGATGCCGGCGAATTTCTTGAAGAGGCACCCCTTGCCTTCCATGACCGGTTTGGAGGCGAGCGGGCCGATGTTGCCCAGCCCGAGCACGGCGGTGCCGTTGGTGACGACCGCGACCAGGTTGCCGCGGCTGGTCAGTTCACGAACCTGGTCCGGGTCGGCGACGATGGCGTTGCACGCCGCCGCCACGCCGGGCGAGTACGCGAGCGCGAGATCGCGCTGGTTGGTCAAACTCTTGGTCGGGACGACCGAAATCTTCCCGCGCGTCGGCGCACGGTGATAATCGAGGGCCGCGGCGATGAAATCCTGATCCATGTTTTTCCTCTGGGAACACGACGAACGGCCTGTTTGCGCCTTGTTTCACTAGCCAGGCCGACGGTTTTCCGGTGAGGAGTCGCTTTCCGCGCTGGCTTCGCGCCGGAAAAACCGAAGGCGGGCATTCTAGCCCTCTGGACAAGGATGCGTATAGGGTAATGTGTTTAGGGGTTTACCCGCGTCCGGATTTTCGTCGCGCCACGCGGGGTGGGCGGGCGATGCGGGCATGCTATCGCGGTCGATACGGACGGCATGGCATCGCGCCCGAACCGCCGGACGGATCGCGCATTCGCCCCCAAAGCGGGTTCCTGGCTGGCTCCGCCCCCTCGACGGGGCGAAGATTCGCGGGGAATGCAGCGGGGCGCATTCATTTTTTCCGCAACAACGCGCACAATTTCGTGCCGGACGATACCAACGAGGGGGGAACGACGATGCGGCGCGTAGTGTTCAATCAAAAAGGCGGGGTCGGCAAATCCACCATCGCCTGCAATCTGGCGGCAATCAGCGCCCAAAAGGGCAAGCGCACCCTGGTGGTCGATCTCGACCCGCAGGGTAATTCCACGCAATACCTGCTCGGCAACGGTGCCGAACAGCCGGATGTCACCCTCGCCGATTTTTTCGAGCAGAGCCTGACGTTCCGGCTCGAACCCCGGAAGACGGTCGAGTTCGCGGCTGCCACGCCGTTCGAGCGCCTTTCGGTGCTGCCTTCGCACCCCAGCCTCGAAGAGCTGCAAGGCAAGCTGGAATCCCGCTACAAGATCTACAAGTTGCGCGAGGCGCTCGACGAGGTGGCGGCGGATTTCGACCAGGTGTTCATCGACACGCCCCCGGCGCTCAATTTTTTCACGCGCTCGGCCTTGATCGCCGCCGATGCCTGCCTGATTCCTTTCGATTGCGATGAGTTTTCGCGCCATGCCCTTTACGCGCTGCTCGCCAATGCCGAGGAAATCCGCGCCGACCACAATGGCAGGCTCGAAGTGGAAGGCATCGTGGTCAACCAGTACCAGCCCCGCGCCAATTTGCCGCAGAAAGTCGTGCAGGAACTGATCGACGAAGGCTTGCCGGTATTGCAGCCCTTCCTGTCGGCGTCGGTGAGGATCAAGGAGTCGCACGAGCTTGCGCGCCCGATGATCCATCTCGATCCGCGCCACAAGCTGACGCAGGAGTTTGTCGCCCTGTACGAGAACCTCGGCAGCAGGAAGGAGAGGCCCGGAGCGGCCTGAGAGGGTGTTTTCAAAATACC
>JAIRNL010000188.1 GCA_031258035.1 Azoarcus sp.
CACCATCCGGCGCCAGGCCAACCGTGTTGCCGCCGACCACCGAAGCGATCGTGCCATGACCGCTGATGGTCACGGTGTTCTCGTTGGTGTCGCCCAGGGTTGCGCCGCCGCCGGTGATGTTGCCCACAGTGCTGCCCGTACCGCCCTTGTAGGTCACAGTATTGTTGCTCGCGTTGCCGTGATAGGTAGCGCCGCCGAAGACTTTTTCGCCGATCGTCACCCTTCCCTGAATTTCGACAATGTTGTGGAGGGCATCGCCGCGGCTGGCTGAGTGCGGGTCGCCGCCATCGGCTAACGCCTCCTCGTTGGAATCCGCCGAACCGCCGTAAACGTTGCCTTTGATGGTGACGCCGGCTGTCGCGCCATCAATCACGACCCTGTTCTCCGTGGCGTTGCCATGCGTCGACAGACCACCGATGACGTCTTTTTCTACCGTGATGCTGTAAGTCGTGTCGGCAGTAAGGTTCACCTTGTTTCCGGTGGCGTTGCTCGTGGTCGGGGTTGCGGGGCCGGTTATTATGGGGTTCCGCTCCTCACCCGTGCCGGTGTCGATGTCCTTGGTGGAGGCATACGCACCCACGCCGCCAACCACGCTGCCTGCACTACTGGCAGACGCGCCAATGCTGGTGTTATCACCGTCCACCACAACGTTCACCACGTTTCCCGTGGAATCCAACTCCGAATTCACCGATGCGCCGCCTACGACACTGTAGGCTCCCACAGCCCCTTTCACAGTAACGGTGTTGTTGTTGCTTTCGACGGACAACGGTAACTCATACTTATCACTATTCTCCGGATTCCGTGCCGGCGACCCATTCGCGAAGTTTTTCGCGCCCTTGATGATGGCACCGCCAGCCGCCTCACCAATGAGGTCCGGTGAAAAGACATCTTTAGCGTCATCTGCTTGCGTGGTGGATTGCCGATTATCCGTGATTGTTACCCCGGCGATTTCACCAGACCACGCCGACGCGGGCAAAAGCATCAAGGCCGCCGCGAGCGTCAGCATCCGGTGCTGGATTGCGGGGGGAGGGGGGAGCCTGAAGTTCGGACTCGTTTGGGTCAAGGTTTTTCTCTTGGACATCGTTATTCTCCAAAAATGGCGCTACATCAAAAGCGCGGCATGGCTGACTGGGACGAACCATGGGCAAGGCGAAAAGGCATCCGCCTTGCGCATGGTTCAGGAAAGCCGGATGCGCATCGCGCCTCCAGGCTTGAAAAGGAGAGGGGAAAGGAAGACGCACTGCCGCGGAGCCGGCGCGAAAACACTTCGCGCGCGCAACCCAGGCCGGCATGAGAGGCCATGCCCGAGAAAAAACGAAGCCCTTTCCGCGTGCCCATGCGCCCCCCCCGTCATGCCTTGTTTTTATGAATATGCTTATGCAACCCGCTGGTCTGCACCCCGGAGAACCGCGTGTGCATGTCCCTGAAACGAGTGCGGCAATATTCTTTTTGGCAGCGGCGAAAACAGAGGAACTTTTTCTCGGAACTTCAACAAAACCGTACCGACATGCCAGGCAGGCGAGACATATTCACGAAACATGGCGCGAAACGCCTGCTCCCGATACCCCATTGTCACGCGCCAGGCGCGGCGAGCCGCCCCGACACGCCGACGCCCCCTTCCCCGGACGGGCCGGAAGAAGGGGGCGTCGGGCAGCGGCGTCGGCTTTCGGGTTGGCGGCGGCGGGAAGCGCGCCTCGCGCGTTCAGGCGGCCTGGGGTTCGGCGTTGGTGTTGTCCTGGGCGCCACGGACGTCGAACGCGCCGCCGGTCTGCACGCGGCCCCGTTCATTGACCGGTTTCTTGCCGAGCAGCGGGAAGACCAGTTCGGCGAAGCGGATGGATTCCTCCAGGTGCGGATAGCCGGAGAGCACGAAGCGGTCGACGCCGAGGTTGACGTATTCCTGCAAACGCTCGGCCACCGTGGCGGCATCGCCCACCAGCGCCGTGCCGGCGCCGCCGCGCACGAGGCCGATGCCGGCCCACAGGTTGGGCGATATTTCCAGCTTGTCGCGCTTGCCGCCATGTAGTTGGGTGATGCGTTTCTGGCCGATGGAGTCCATCCGGGAGAAGCTCTGCTGCGCCCGCCGGATGTCGTCGTCGGTCAGATGGCTGATGAGCCGGTGGGCGTCGGCCCAGGCTTCTTCCGTGGTTTCGCGCACGATGACCTGTAGCCTGACGCCAAATTTGACTGTGCGGCCATGTTTGGCGGCGCGCTTGCGCACGTCGACGATTTTCTCGGCGACCTTGGCGGGCGGCTCTCCCCAGGTGAGGTAGGCATCGACGTGCTTGGCGGCCAGTTCGTGCGCGGCGGGGGAGGAACCGCCGAAGAAGACGGGCGGGTGCGGTTGCTGCACGGGCGGGTAGTAGTTGCGCGAGTTCTTGACTTTCAGGTATTGCCCGTCGAAGTTGACCGTCTCGCCCTGGAGCAGCTTCTTCCAGATGGTGAGAAATTCGTCGGCGTGCGTGTAACGCTCGTCGTGCCCGAGGAAGATGCCGTCGGCTTCCAGTTCCGCGGTGTCGCCGCCGGGCACGACGTTGAGCAGCAGGCGGCCATGCAGGGCGCGATCCAGCGTGGCGGTGCGGCGGGCGATGTCGACCGGCGCGCCCTGCGAGGTGCGCAGGGCGACGAGCAGCTTGATGCGCTGGGTGACGGGCACCAGGCTGGAGGCCACGATCCACGGATCGAGGCAGGAACTGCCGGTGGGAATCAGCAATCCGTCGTAGCCGAGGTTTTCGCTGGTGGTTGCGATCTGGCGCAGGTACTCGATGGATGGCGCGCGCCCGAAATCGGACGCGCCCAGGTAGCGGGTGTCCCCCGAGGTCGGCAGAAACCAGAAAATATCGAGGCTCATGGCAAGCTCCTTTCGTTTCGTTGATGGGCGAATGGCAGGGATGGGCGCGGCGCTTCGTGTGCTTGCTCCTACAGTGGCGTGAATGATAATTGGGCGGCGGAAAGGAACGATCAATCTATTTCTGGATTGGTTATCGACGCCTGCCGGCTATCGTTAGCGGCGGAAACGGGAATATGGTTATTCGACCGGCGGAATAATCTGCGCGGGAATATTCATTTGAGCATCGGAAGCGTGTTGGGCATAGTCTGTCGCGTCATCTTTGCAAAGGGAAAGGAAAAATCATGATCGACCAGTCTCGGGCTGGGCGGCGCGCGTTCCTCGGGACACTCGCCGCCATCATCGCCCTGGCCGGAAGCGTCTGCCTGGATGTGCGCCCCGCGCAGGCGCAAAAGCAGACGCAAGCCAGGGAATTTCGGGTGGGTTGGCAGAAGGGCTCCAACCTCGCCATTCTCAAGGCGCGCGGCAATCTGGACAAACGCCTGGCCGCGGCGGGCGTGAAAGTCAGCTGGATCGAATTCAGCGCCGGCCCGCAGATGTTGGAAGGACTCAACGTGGGCAGTATCGACTTCGCCTGCGTCGGCGAAACGCCGCCGGTATTCGCGCAGGCCGCCGGGGCGGCGCTGGTTTATGTCGCCAGTGAGCCGCCGGCGCCCGATGCCGAGAAAATCCTGGTGCCGAAATCGTCGCCGATCAAATCGGTGACGGATCTGAAAGGCAAGCGCGTCGTTCTCAACAAGGGCTCGAATGTGCATTACCTGTTGCTTCGGGCGCTGGAGCAGGCGGGGCTTTCTTATTCCGACGTGAAGGTGGTCTATCTGCCGCCGCCCGACGCGCGCGTGGCGTTCGAGAGCGGCGATGTCGATGCCTGGGTGATATGGGATCCTTTTGCGCAGGCCGCGATCAGCCAGGTCGGCGCGCGGGAACTCCTCGGCGGCAGGGGCGTGGCGGAAAATTACAACTTCTATCTGTCGACGACGGATTACAGCAGGAATTATCCGAAAGTGTTGAAATGGGCGCTGGAAGAAATCAGGGTGACAGGCGATTGGGTCTTGTCCCATTTCGATGAGGCCGCCGAAATCCTTGCGCCGCAAATCGGCCTTTCAAAGGAAATCACCAAGGACGCCTTGCGGCATTACGGTTATGGGGTCACTTATCCGTTGCCGGACAAGGTGGTTGCCAACCAGCAGGCGATTGCCGACGCTTTCCATGGTCTCAGGCTGATTCCGAAAAAGCTGGATGTGCAAAGCGTGGTCTGGAAGCCCTGAG
>JAIRNL010000222.1 GCA_031258035.1 Azoarcus sp.
GAAGACGTCAAGGCCCGCGACATCGAAATCATCGACACCACCCGCCTCAGTTCGCAATTCGAGCGCATCATCGTCGCCAGCGGCGATTCCGGTCGCCAGACCCGGGCGCTCGCGCACAATGTCCTGGATCGGGTTCGCGCGGCCGGCGGCAGGGTGCTCGGCATCGAAGGCGAAGAAAACGGCGAATGGGTATTGGTCGATCTGGGGGAAATCGTGGTACACGTCATGCAGCCAGCCATCCGCGCCTATTACCGGCTCGAAGAACTCTGGAGCGGCACGCGCGCCGCCGACGCCGCGGCCCAGGTCGCGGGAGCATGATTTGAAACTCGCCGTCGTCGCCATCGGCCACCGCATGCCCGCCTGGGTGGAAGCCGGTTTCGACGACTACGCGCGCCGCATGCCGCGGGAACTCCCCCTTGAACTGATCGAAGTCAAGGCCGAGACGCGCAATTCGGGCAGGACCCAGGACGCAATGAGACAAGCCGAAGCCGCCCGCATCGAAGCCGCCCTGCCGGCGCGCTGCCACCGGGTGATCCTGGACGAACGCGGCGCCGATCTCACCAGCATGGCGCTCGCCCGCCGACTGGCAGAATGGCAGCGCGGCGGCGAGGATGTCGCCTTCATCGTCGGCGGCCCCGACGGTCTCGCCCCGGCGCTCAAGGCGCGCGCGCACGAATCCATCCGCCTCTCCAGCCTCACCCTGCCCCATGCCCTGGTGCGGCCGCTGCTGGCCGAGGCGCTCTACCGGGCATGGAGCATCACCCGGCGCCACCCCTACCACCGCGAGTAAAACACGCACCATGCCGGCGCCTCCTTCTCCCATCTACCTCGCCTCAAGCAGCCCGCGCCGCCGCGACCTACTGCAACAGATCGGCGTCCGTTTCGACATCCTCGGCTTCCGGGGCGGCGAGCGCGGCATGGATGCCGATCTCGACGAAACGCGGGAACCGGACGAACCCGCCGATCACTACGTCCAACGCCTGGCTCTCACCAAGGCGAGCGCCGGCGTGCGCCGCCTGTTCTGGCGCGAACTGCCCCGCAAGCCCGTGCTGGCGGCCGACACCGCGATCGAAATAGATGGCGACGTCATCGGCAAGCCCGCCGGCGCCGCGGATGCCTGCGCCATCCTGCGGAGGCTCTCCGGCCGCGCCCATCACGTCCTGACCGCCGTGGCGGTCAGCGACGGCGAACGCACCCGCTACCGCCTCTCGAAGAGCGCCGTGCGATTCCGCCCGCTCTCCGAGGACGACATCCGCCGCTACCTTGCCACCGGCGAACCCATGGACAAGGCCGGCGCCTATGGCATCCAGGGCCGTGCCGCGACCTTCATCGAGGAAATCCGCGGCAGCTACTCCGGCATCATGGGACTGCCGCTTTTCGAGACCGCGGCCTTGCTGGAAGTCTTCGCCTGCCCACTGTAGACTCACGCCCTTGGACAAAACCTTCCCGGCGACCTTGTTTTCCCGGAAGGCTGTCGTCCAATGAGCCATACGCAATGGCGGACGCCCTCCGCCATTGCGTATTTCCCATTGGAACCAGGCATGAGCATCGAATTTCTGCTGAATTTCACCCCGCAGGAAGTGCGGGTCGCCATCATCGAACAAGGCGCGGTGCAGGAGTTGCACGTCGAACGACCCGCGAGCCGGGGCATCGTCAGCAACATCTACCTGGGCCGGGTGGTCAGGGTGCTGCCGGGAATGCAATCGGCGTTCATCGAGATCGGCCTCGAACGCACGGCCTTCCTGCACGTCGCCGACATCTGGAGCGGACGCCAGAACGGCGACGCGATACGCCCGATCGAACGCATCCTCACCGAAGGCCAGGGCATCATGGTACAGGTGCTCAAGGACCCGATCGGCACCAAGGGCGCGAGACTATCGACGCAGGTCAGCCTGGCCGGGCGGCTGCTCGTCTATCTGCCGCAGGACAAGCACATCGGCATCTCGCAGCGCATCGGCGACGAGGGCGAACGCGAGCAGCTGCGCGAGCGCCTGGGCCGGCTCATGCCCAAGGAAGAACCGGGCGGCTTCATCGTCCGCACCATGGCCGAGAACGCCACCGACGAAGAACTGACCGCCGACATCGCCTACCTGCGCAAACTGTGGCGCGAAATCGGCAACGCCGCCCAGGATGTCGAAGCGCCGCGCCTGCTGCACGAAGACCTGAACCTTGCCCAGCGCACCCTGCGCGACCTCGTCACCGACGACACGACCCGCATCCGCATCGACTCGCGGGAAAACTACCGGAAGCTCCAGGCCTTCGCCGCCGAGTACACGCCGAAAGTCCTGCCGCTGCTGGAACTCTACGACAGCGATCGCCCGCTGTTCGAGCTGCACAACGTCGAAAGCGAAGTCCAGAAAGCACTCGCCCGCCGCGTCGACCTGAAATCCGGCGGCTACCTCATCATCGACCAGACCGAAGCCCTGACCACGGTCGACGTCAACACCGGCGGCTTCGTGGGCGCGCGCAACTTCGACGACACCATTTTCAAGACCAACCTCGAAGCGACCCAGGCCATCGCCCGCCAGTTGCGCCTGCGCAACCTGGGCGGCATCATCATCATCGACTTCATCGACATGGAAAACACCGAGCACCGCGACATGGTGATCGAAGAATTCCGCAAGGCGCTCGCGCACGACCACACCAAGATGAGCGTCAACGGCTTCACCGCCCTGGGCCTGGTGGAAATGACCCGCAAGCGCACGCGCGAATCGCTCGCCCATCTTCTCTGCGAACCCTGCCCCACCTGCGGCGGACGGGGCGAAGTCAAGACCGCGCGCACCGTCGCCTACGAAATCTTCCGCGAAGTGTTGCGCGAGGCGCGCCAGTTCAACGCCCGCGAGTTCCGCGTCCTGGCCAGCCCCGAAGTCATCAACCTCTTTCTCGACGACGAGAGCCAATCCCTGGCGATGCTGTCGGATTTCATCGGCAAGAAAGTCTCGCTTCATGCCGAAGCCAGCTACACGCAGGAACAATTCGACATCGTGCTTTTGTGATACGGCGCGATCATGACCTCATCTTCCGCCAAAATCTGCCAAATCCATGTCTTCCGATCCCTCCGCGTCCCTCCGCATCCATCCCGCCGAGCCGCTGCCCGGCCGCTTTCGCGGGCCACTTTCCTGCTATTTCGCCGCCACCCGTCCGGCTTTTCTGTCGGTCACGCTGGTCGGCTGCCTCATCGGAATAGCCAGCGCCTGCGCCAGCGGCGTGGCATTCGACCCCTTGCGGGGAGCAATCATCGTATTCTTCGCCCTCCTCGCCCATGCCGGGATCAACGTCATCAACGACTATCACGACGCCCGCAGCGGCGCTGACGCCGCCAACCACGAGCGGATATTCCCCTTCACCGGCGGCAGCCGCTTCATCCAGAACGGCGTACTGAGCGAACGCCGTACCGGCCTTTTCGGCCACACCCTGCTCGCGCTGGTGATCCCGCCCGGATTATGGCTGGCCTGGACGAGCGGCCCCGGCCTTCTCCTCATCGGCGCGGCCGGGCTCTTTTTCGGCTGGGCCTACACCGCGCCGCCGCTGGCGCTGGTCAGGCACGGCCTGGGGGAAATCGCCATCGCCGCCGGCTGGCTGCTGGTGGCGGTCGGCAGCGACTACGCCCTGCGCGGCGCCTTCAGCTTCCAGCCAGTGGCCGCCGGGCTTTCCTTCTCCCTGCTGGTGGTGAATGTGCTCTACATCAACCAGTTCCCCGATCGCGCCGGCGATGCCGCCACCGGCAAACGCACGCTGGTCGTGCGCCTGGGAACGGATACCGCGAAATGGGGCTACCCGCTGATCGGCATCGCCGCCCACGGCTGGCTGCTCGCCATGATCGGCGAAGGCGTCCTGCCGCAGAAAACGGGCCTCGCCGCCTTCACCCTGGTGCTCACACTCACCGCCGGAGGCGACCTGATCAAGCATGCGGGGGAGCCTTCCGCCCTGCGACCGGCGCTCGTCCGCACCATCCTCGCCGCCAACCTGCACGGCGCGCTCATCGCCATCGTCCTGGCTTGGGTCGCCGGGCAAGGGAACGTCCCATGATCGGTCGCCTCACCGGCATCCTGCTGGAAAAAAAGCCACCGCAGATCCTCATCGACGCGGGCGGCCTCGGCTACGAACTCGACGTGCCGATGAGCACCTTCTACGGCCTGCCCGCCTGCGGCGAAAAAGTGAGCCTCCACACCCATCTGATCGTGCGCGAGGACGGGCATTTTCTCTACGGCTTCGCCACAGACGAAGAACGCGCCGTCTTCCGTCGACTTCTCAAGATTTCCGGCATCGGCGCGCGCATGGCCCTGGCTGTACTCTCCGGGCTATCGACCGGCGAACTCTCCCAGGCCGTCGCGCGCCAGGAAACCGCCCGCCTGGTGAGAATCCCCGGCATCGGCAAGAAAACCGCCGAACGCCTGCTTCTGGA
>JAIRNL010000234.1 GCA_031258035.1 Azoarcus sp.
ACGGCGGCGGCGTTGCCGTTCCAGGTCGACCGCGAGGGGCTGCGCATCGCCTGCAAGGGGCAGTGGCTCAACCTCACCCGTTACGAATACCTGTTGCTCGCCTGCCTGCTCGAACATCCGGGGCGGGTGTATTCCCGCGCCCTCCTGATGGACAAGGTCTGGCGCGATGCGGAAGAAACGGAAGAACGCACCGTCGACACCCACATCAAGACCCTGCGCGCCAAGCTGCGCGCCGCGCTTCCGGAACGCGATCCCATCGTTACCCATCGCGGCCTGGGCTACAGCATCGACCCGTGAACATCTCCGTCCGGTTTTTCCTCGGCTATTTTCTCGTCCTGGGGCTGGCCGCGTGGTTCGTGCTCAACATCGTCATCGACGAGATTTCGCCGGGGTTGCGGCAGGCGCGGGAGGAAACGCAGGTGGATACCGCGCACCTCCTCGCCGAATTCGCCGCCGCCGACCTGGCTGACGGGCGCATCGCCGACGGCGCGTTCGCCGCCGCGCTCGCCGCCGTCGCCGGACGACGCGAGCTCGGCGCCGCCATCTCCGGCATCAAGAAGGATCGGGTGGACTTCCGTGTCTACATCACCGACAGGCACGGCATCGTGGTGTTCGATTCCACGGGGCGGGCGACGGGCGAGGATTTTTCGCAATGGAACGACATCGCCCGCACCCTGCGCGGCGAATACGGCGCGCGCACCACACGGGACGACGCCGACGATCCCGCGACCTCTTCCATGTACGTCACCGCGCCGGTGGAAAAGGACGGCGAGCGCATCGGCGCGCTCTCGTTCGCCAAGCCGACGGCGACGCTCATGCCCTACATCGAACGCATGACCGGCCGCATCCGCTCCAGCAGTTTCGTCATGCTTTCCGTCTCCGCCCTCATCGGCGTTTTCTTTTCGGCCTGGCTCACCTGGTCGATCCACGGTCTCATCCGCTACGCGCGCGACGTGAGCGCCGGACGCAAGGCGGAACCGCCCACCGGCGGCGGTCGCCAGTTTTCCGAACTCGCGCACGCGCTCGCCGCCATGCGCGAACGGCTGGAAGGCAAGCAATACGTGGAAAAATACGTCCAGAACCTTGCCCACGAGATGAAAAGCCCGCTCACCGCCATCGTCTCCGCCGCCGAACTGCTGGAAGGCGAATTGCCGGAGACCGAGCGGCAACGCTTCGCCACCCTGATTCAGGAACAATCGGGCCGCATGCAGCTCATCATCGAACGCCTGCTGCAACTGGCCCGGGTCGAACAATTGCAACGCCTCGAAGACGGGCAGGCGCTCGACTTGGCTGAACTGGCGCGCCAGACTATCGCCAGCCGCGCCGACGCGCTGGAAAAGCGCGGCATCGGATCGACGCTGCGCGCGCCGGACACCTGCCCCTGCCACGGCGACGCCTTTTTGTTGCAACAGGCCATCGCCAACCTGCTCGACAACGCCATTGATTTTTCTCCCGCCGGCGCTGAAATTGATGTCGCCGTGGAGAAAACGCTCGGCACGTTGCGCCTCACGGTGCGCGACCACGGGGAAGGCGCCCCCGATTACGCCTTGCCGCAAATTTTCGAGCGTTTCTATTCCCTGCCGCGCCCCGCCACCGGACGCAAGAGCACTGGCCTGGGCCTGCCCTTCGTGCGCGAGGTCGCGCAGCTGCATGGCGGCGACGCCCATTTCGCCAACCACCCGCAAGGCGGGGCCGAGGTGACGCTGGAGATCGCGGCGGGGCCGGGGCGGGGACGAAGCGGGGCGCGGCCTGTGGATAAGCCGCCGCCGAGCGGGTAAAATCCCCCACCTGCCCCGGTCGAGGCGATGCCCCGACCGGCCTTCGATCCGGCCGCGAGGCCGCGCGCCCGCCATTTCCGCGTTGTCGACGCGGCGGGCGTGGTTGATGTGTTCCCTGGAAGCCCGTGCCGCAAACGCAAACCGTCCCTCCCGTGGTCGATCAGGAATTCTGGCCGTTCTGCCTGGCGCGCCTGGAGCAGGAACTGCCCCCGCAGCAGTTCAGCACCTGGATCAAGCCCTTGCTGGTGGCGTATGTCGGCGCCGATGCCGGCGATGGCCCCCGCCTGACCCTGATCGTGCCCAACCGCTTCGTGTTGCAGTGGGTGCGCGACCGCTACCTGCGTCGGATCGGCGAACTGGGCGAGGAATTCCACGGCCTGCCGCTGCGTCTCGACTTGCAGTTGGCCCCGCCAGTCAAGCCCGTGTCCGGGGTGTCCGCTGCGGGCGCGTCTGTGGGCGCGCCGGCGCAGTCGGCCCCGTCCTCCGCGGTGGCGACCATCGCGCGCGATGCCGCGGCGGAGTCCGCGCCGGGCAAGACGCAGAACGGGGCGGAACTCGTCTACGAGAAGACCCGGCTCAATCCCGATTTCACTTTCGACACCCTGGTCACGGGCCGGGCCAACGACCTGGCGCGCGCCGCGGCGAAGCAGGTGGCCCAGAATCCGGGCACGTCCTACAATCCGCTCTTCATCTACGGCGGCGTTGGCCTGGGCAAGACCCACCTCGTTCACGCCATCGGCAACGAGGTGTTCCGGCAGAATCCGCGCGCGGAGGTGCGTTACGTGCATTCCGAGGATTTCGGCTCCGATGTCGTGCGCGCCTACCAGCAAAAAAGTTTCGATGCCCTCAAGCGTTATTACCGTTCGCTCGACCTGCTCATCATCGACGACATCCAGTTTTTCCGCACCAAGGACAGGACGAAGGAAGAGTTCTTCCACGCCTTCAACGCGCTCACCGAGGCGAAAAAACAGATCGTCATCACCTGCGATACCTACCCCAAGGATATACAGGGACTGGAAGACCGCCTGATTTCGCGCTTCGACTGGGGATTGACGGTGCAGATCGAAGCGCCCGAGCTGGAGATGCGCGTCGCCATCCTGCAAAAGAAGGCCGAGGCGCTCAAGGTGGCGCCCGATGGCGACGTGGCGTTCCTGATAGCCAAGAACCTGCGCTCGAACGTGCGCGAACTCGAGGGCGCGCTCAACAAGGTGGTCGCCTATGCCCGCTTCCATGGCCGCGAGATTTCGCTCGATCTCGCCAAGGAGGCGCTCAAGGATCTGCTCAACGCCCACAATCGCCAGTTGTCGGTCGAGCACATCCAGAAGACAGTGGCCGATTACTACAAGATCAAGGTCAACGACATGTACTCCAGGAAGCGCACCCGCGCCATCGCGCGCCCGCGCCAGGTGGCGATGTGGCTGGCGAAGGAGCTGACCGCGATGTCCCTGCCGGCGATTGGCGAAGCCTTCGGCGGGCGCGACCACACGACGGTCCTGCACGCCTGTCGCACGGTGGCCGAACTGCGCCAGCGCGATCCGCAACTCAACCACGATGTCCACGTGCTCACCCAGGTCTTGCGGGGGTGAGCCGCTTTTTCCGCCGATCCAGCGTTTTCTTTTCTTTCAACCGGACCAACCATGCTCCTGCTCAAAACCGATCGTGATGCTCTGCTCGCACCGCTGCAAGCGGTGTCCGGCGTCGTCGAGAAGCGCCATACGTTGCCCATTCTCTCGAACGTGCTGATCGAGAAGGCGGGCGACCGCCTGACCTTTACCGCCACCGACATCGAAATCCAGATCCGTACCGTCACCACGGGCAACGCCGACGGCGAGGATGCCAGGATCACCGTGGGCGCGCGCAAGTTGCAGGACATCCTGCGCGCGCTGCCGGACACCGAGGTCAGCCTTACCCTCGACGACAGCCGCCTTGCCGTGAAAGCCGGGCGCAGCCGCTTCCAGTTGCAGACGCTGCCCGCCGAGGATTACCCGCTGCTCACGCCGCCCACCGGCGACGCGGCGCGCTTTTCCGTGCCGCAGCGGGTATTCAGGCAACAACTGGCGCTGGTGGCCTACGCGATGGCGCAGCAGGACATCCGCTATTACCTCAACGGCCTGCTGCTCATCGCCGACGGCGAGGCGCTGACGCTGGTGACGACCGACGGACACCGGCTGGCTTACGCGACCAGCGAACTCGAAACCGCCATCGCCACCCGCAGCGAAGTCATCCTGCCGCGCAAGACCATTCTCGAACTCTTGCGCCAGATCGGCGACAACGACGATCCGATCGATATCGTCATCGCCGACAGCCAGGCCGTTTTCCGTTTCGGCTCGGTCGAGTTCGTCACCAAGCTCATCGACGGCAAATTTCCCGACTACGATCGCGTGATCCCGCGCGACCATCCCGGCTGCATCGTCCTGCCGCGCCTGGCGCTGCTCGCGTCCCTGCAACGGGCCGCGATCCTCTCCAACGAAAAATTCCACGGCGTGCGCCTGGTGCTGGACAACGGCATCCTTTCCATCATCAGCTCCAACGCCGAGCAGGAAGAAGCGCAGGAAGAAATCGAAGTCGATTTCCACGGAGAACGCCTGGATATCGGCTTCAACGTCGGCTACCTGCTCGACGTGCTCAACAACGTCTCGTCAGAGACCATCGAATGGCGTTTCCGCGATGGCAATTCGAGCGCGCTCGTCACCCTGCCCGGCAACGAACGCTTCAAATACGTCGTCATGCCGATGCGCATCTGACCGCCACGGTCGCGCCGCCGGGGCCATCGGCCCCGGCGCGGGCCTTTTTCGCCGCCTCCGTTTCACCCCTCCCCGTTTCGCCACCGAGATCCCCATGTCCGAACAGCCCAGACCGTCCAACCCCGCCGGAAACGATTACGACGAATCCAGCATCCAGCAACTCGAAGGACTGGAGGCGGTCAGGAAACGCCCCGGCATGTACATCGGCGATACCTCCGACGGCACGGGCCTGCACCACATGGTGTTCGAGGTGGTCGACAACGCCATCGACGAGGCGCTGGCCGGGCACTGCGACGACATCGTGGTGACGATCCACAGCGACAACTCCATCTCCGTCACCGACAACGGGCGCGGCATCCCGGTCGGCGTCAAGATGGACGACAAGCACGAACCCCGGCGCAGCGCGGCGGAAATCGTCATGTGCGTGTTGCACGCCGGCGGCAAGTTCAACCAGAACAGCTACAAGGTCTCCGGCGGCCTGCACGGCGTGGGGGTGTCGTGCGTCAACGCCCTCTCGAAATGGCTGCAACTGACCATCTCCCGCGACGGCAAGCGCCACTTCCTGGAGTTCCATCGCGGCGCGGCGCAGGATCGCATCATCGAAAAAGCCGACGGCATCGAGATTTCGCCGATGAAGGTCGTCGGCGAAACCACGAAACGCGGCACCAAGGTGCATTACCTCGCCGACGAGGAAATCTTCGGCAACATCGAATATCACTACGACATTCTCGCCAAGCGCCTGCGCGAACTCTCCTTCCTCAACAACGGCGTGAAAATCCGCCTCGTCGACCAGCAGACCGGCAAGGAAGAGGATTTCGCCTTCGCGGGCGGCGTCAAGGGTTTCGTCGAGTACATCAACCGCACCAAGACCGTGCTGCACCCCACGGCCTTTTACGCCACCGGCTCCAGCCGCATTCCCGTCGGGGCGGGCGAAGGCATGGCCGATCTCGATGTCGAAGTCGCCATGCAATGGAACGACAGCTACCAGGAACAGGTGCTGTGCTACACCAACAACATTCCGCAGGCCGACGGCGGCACCCACCTCACCGGCCTGCGCGCGGCGATGACGCGGGTCATCAACAAATACATCGAAGAAAACGAAATCGCCAAGAAAGCCAAGGTCGACGTGACCGGCGACGACATGCGCGAGGGGCTGGCCTGTGTGCTCTCGGTAAAGATGCCCGACCCCAAGTTCGCCAGCCAGACCAAGATGAAGCTGGTGTCTTCCGAAGCCCGCCCGGCGGTGGAAGAAGTCGTGGCGGCGCGGCTCGGCGATTTCCTGCTCGAAAACCCGATCGACGCCAAGACCATCTGCGGCAAGATCGTCGAAGCCGCGCGCGCGCGCGAAGCCGCGCGCAAGGCGCGCGAGATGACGCGCAGGAAGGGTGTGCTCGACGGCGCGGGCCTGCCCGGCAAGCTCGCCGACTGCCAGGAAAAAGACCCGGCGCTGTGCGAGGTCTACATCGTCGAGGGCGACTCCGCCGGCGGCTCGGCCAAACAGGGGCGCGATCGCAAATTCCAGGCCATCCTGCCCCTGCGCGGCAAGGTACTCAACGTCGAAAAGGCCCGCTTCGACAAACTCATCGGCTCGGAAGCCATCGTCACCCTGATCACCGCGCTTGGCACCGGTATCGGCAAGGACGACTACAAGCCAGAAAAGCTGCGCTACCACCGCGTCATCCTGATGACCGACGCCGACGTCGACGGCGCGCACATCCGCACCCTGCTTCTCACCTTCTTCTACCGCCAGATGCCCGAACTCGTCGAGCGCGGCCACATCTACATCGCCCAGCCGCCGCTCTACAAACTCAAGCACGGCAAGACCGAGGTCTACATCAAGGACGACCACGAACTGAACAACCACCTGCTCAGGCTCGCGCTCGACGGCGCCTCGCTCGTGCCGCGCGAAGGGGCCGCGCCCATTACCGACGAAACCCTCGGCGGGCTGGCTCGCAGCTACCTGCTGGCTGAAGCCATCATCAAACGCCTGGCGGGTTTCATCGACCCCGAGGTCTTGCACGCCATCCTCGCGCACGATCTCGCGCTCGATCTCGCCGACGAAGCCGCCGCCCGCGCCAGCGCCGACAAACTGCAAGCCCGCCTGCCGGACGGCCCGAGGACATATGCCGAATTTCACGAAGAATCCGAAGGCTGGCGTCTCGCTATCGAGCGCATGCACCACGGCAACCGGCGGGTGGGCTGGATCGAAGCCGATTTCCTCGCCTCTGGCGACTATCGCGGCATCCGCGCCGCCGCCGAATCCATTTCCGGCCTGATCGGCGCCGGCGCCGAAATCCGCCGCGCCGACAAGCGCCAGCCGGTGACGCGTTTCTCGGAGGCCATCTCCTGGCTGCTCGCCGATGTCGAACGCGGCCTGACCAAGCAACGTTACAAAGGGCTGGGCGAAATGAACCCCGACCAGCTCTGGGAAACCACGATGGATCCGGCGGTGCGGCGGCTGCTGCGGGTACAGATCGACGACGCCATCGCCGCCGATGAAATCTTCACCACCCTGATGGGCGACGAAGTGGA
>JAIRNL010000284.1 GCA_031258035.1 Azoarcus sp.
GCTGTCGTGTGCAGGATCTGGCGTTGCAGATTGCTGACTTCCACCGTGTCGCCGTCAGCCAGCGTCAACTGGCCGACGCCGGCGCCAGCCAGGTACAGGGCGGCGGGCGAACCCAGCCCACCTACGCCGACGATGAGGACGTGGCCGCGCAAGATGCGCGCCTGTCCTTCGATTCCCAATTCCTCCAGAAGAATGTGGCGGCTGTAGCGGAGCAACTGGGCGTCATCCATATCGGATATCCGGAAAGGCGCGGCGCGGGGTGGATGCGAAATAAGAAGCCCGGATTATACAGAGAGTGGATAGAGGCCGTGAAAATGGGCGCTTGGCAGTGCCCGGTCGGTGCGATTTAATGACGTTCCGAAACGTTTCGAGGACGCCAAGATGCCCGCCACCCCGGTTTTCCCTTTTACACGCATGCGGCGCATGCGCCGTGATGATTTTTCCCGCCGCCTGATGCGTGAAAACCTGCTCACCGCCGATGATCTGATTTACCCGGTGTTCGTGCAGGAGGGCAAGAACAAGGCGGCCGCGGTGCCCTCGATGCCGGGCGTGCAGCGTTTGTCGATCGATCGCCTGCTCGCGCTCGCCGAAGAGGCGCTCAAACTGGGCGTGCCGGCGCTGGCGCTGTTTCCGGTGATCGAATTCGCCGACAAGAGCGAGGGCGCCGAGGAAGCCTGGAACCCGGACGGGCTGGTGCCGCGCGCCGTGGCCGAACTCAAGACGCGCTTTCCGGCGCTCGGCGTGATCACCGATGTGGCGCTCGACCCTTACACCAGCCATGGCCAGGATGGCCTCATCGAGCCGGGCGACCCCGAACGCTACGTGCTGAACGATGAAACCCTCGTCGCGCTCGCCCGCCAGGCGCTCTGCCACGCCCGCGCCGGCGCCGACGTGGTGGCGCCCTCCGACATGATGGACGGCCGGGTGGCGAGAATTCGCGCCGAACTCGACCGCAGCCACCTCATCCATACCCGCATCCTGGCTTACTCGGCCAAGTACGCATCGAGCTTCTACGGCCCCTTCCGGGACGCGGTGGGCTCGGCCGGCAATCTCGGCAAGGGCAACAAATATACCTACCAGATGGATCCGGCCAACAGCGACGAGGCGATCCGCGAAGTGACGCTCGACATTTCCGAAGGCGCCGATATGTTCATGGTCAAGCCCGGCCTGCCCTATCTCGATGTCGTGCATCGGGTCAAGACGGAACTGGGTGTGCCGACATTCGCCTATCAGGTGAGCGGCGAATACGCAATGCTCAAGGCCGCCGCGCAACAGGGCTGGGTCGACGAAAAAGCCTGTGTGCTCGAATCGCTTCTCGCGTTCAAGCGCGCCGGCGCGGACGGCATCCTGACCTATTACGCGCTCGATGCGGCGCGCTGGTTGAAAGAGGGCCGCTGATCGCGCGCTTTTCCTTCCTGGACGATACCGTGTCGTTGCGCGCCTTCCTCATCCTTGCGCCGCTGATCGTGACCGGCCTGGTTCACACGGTCGCGGCGGCGCAGGAAACGGCATCCACGCCAAGGGAGACGGAACAGGCCGGGCAGGCCGCCCGGTCGTCCGGCGAGGGCGGGCGCGATCTCGCCGGCTACCGTTTTCCCGCGCTGGCTGCCACGGTGGCGGCGGCGCAGAACATGGCCCATGCGATGATCCTGCGCGACTACTGCGCCAACGCCGGATTACCGGCGGAATTCGTGCGCGAGCGCCTGGCGCGCTTCAGCCGCATGACCGGGCGCGAAGAAACCTGCCGCAGCCTGCTCGATTATTGAGCACGGGGCGGGCGCGGCGCGGACCTTTTCCAGGCGCGTGATGCGCTGATCGCGCACCGTCTCCAGCAAGGGCGCGAGCGCCCCGATGCCGGGGATGACGAGACCGGGGGCGATTTCAGCCAGGGGCAGGAGAACGAAGGCGCGCTGGTGCAGGCGCGGGTGAGGCAGCGTGAGCGTCGGCGTGCGCAGCACGGTATCGCCGTGCAGCAGCAGATCGAGGTCGATGGGGCGCGGCGCGAGCGCCGTGGCGCGGGTGCGGCCGCCGCGGGTTTCGATTTCGAGCAGGGCTTCGAGCAGCGCCTGGGGCGCGAGGCGGGTATCGAGCGCGACGACGGCATTGATGTAATCCGGCTGCTTGCCGACGATGCCGAGCGGCGCGCTGCGATAACACGAGGAATGCGCGACGAGCCGGGTGTCCGGCAAGGCGGCGAGCGCCTCCAGGGCGCGGGCAAGCGCGGCGAACGGATCGCCCAGGTTGGCGCCGAAAGCGACGTGGGCGCGGCGTTGCCCGGCAATCATCGGTTCGGGGCGTCATCGGACGGCGCGCCATCGGGCGCGCCGTCGGCGGTTCTGGCTTTGCGGCGTCGACGTTTGCGGCGCGCCGGCGCATCGCCCGCGGGCGCGGCGCGCAACAACGCCTCGCGCTCATCGTGGCCGGCGTGGGCGAAACGATCCCACCAGTCGGGAATCTCCTGCGCGATGCCGCCTGCCGCCGCGCGCAGGCAGAGGAAGTCCCAGCCGGCGCGAAACCGGGGATGCTCGATCAGGCGATGCGGCGTCTTGCCCGTGCGCTTCTCGAAGCGCGGTTGCAGCGCCCACAAATCCTTGATGTCGCCCGCGATGCGGCGAGTGATCGCCAGCTGCGTCGCCTGCGTGTCGAGGATCTTGTCCATCGCCTCGAAAAGCGCCGGATACGGCGCCACGCCGGCCGCCTGGCGCTCCCGCCATACCCGGATGACTTCAGGCCAGAGCAGGGCGGCGAAAAGAAAACCGGACGACACCGGCTTGTCGGCGCGCACCCGCGCGTCGGTGTTTTCCAGCGCCAGCCAGATGAAGCGTTCGCCCACGGGCTGGTCGAGGATGACATCGAGCAGCGGCAGCAGGCCGTGGTGCAGGCCCTCCTCGCGCAACTGCCCGACGCAGCGCACGGCGCTCCCCGACAGCAGCAGCTTGAGCATTTCGTCGAACAGCCGCGCCGTCGGCACGTTTTCGAGCAGCACCGCCATATCGCGGATCGGCGCGCGCGCGGCGGGGTCGATGATGAGACCGAGCTTGGCCGCCAGCCGCACCGCGCGCAACATGCGCACCGGGTCTTCGCGGTAGCGGGTGCGCGGCTCGCCGATCATGCGCAGCGTCTTTTGCCGCAAGTCGGCGACGCCGTGGTGGTAGTCGATGATGGTTTCGGTCGCGGGGTCGTAATAGAGCGCGTTGATGGTGAAATCGCGCCGGATGGCGTCCTCGGCCTGGGTGCCGTAGACGTTGTCGGCGAGCACGCGGCCATGGCGGTCGGTTTCGGCCGACGCGCTGGCGCGGAAGGTGGAGACTTCGAGCGTCTCCGCGCCGGCCATGACGTGGACGATCCTGAAACGCCGCCCGATGATGCGCGAGCGGCGGAACAGCGCCCGGACTTCCTCGGGCGTGGCGCTGGTGGCGATATCGTGATCCTTGGGCGGACGCCCGATCAGCAGGTCGCGGATGGCGCCGCCGACGATGCAGGCCTGGTAGCCGTGCTCCTGGAGCGTGGCGCAAACCCTGACGGCCGCGGGCGAAACCTGCTCCCGGCGGATGCCGTGCTGGGCGACGGGGATGCGGGCGGGTTCGCCGAGGGGGGAAATTTTCGCGGCGCGGCGGGTGAAAACCTTGCGCAGCAACTTGCGGATCATCTGGGAGCGGGGCGTTTCCGGGGGCGAACAGGCGCGCAATGATAACCGATGCGCGCCTGGATGGCTGCGGGAACGTTTCTAACCCTGGATTTTGCCGCCGCATTCGCCGCAGAAGCGGTCGCCGGGCAGGATGGCCGCCTGGCAGTGGGGGCAGGCCGCGGCCTCTGGCCTGGCTTCGGCGGGGCGCGCGGCCAGGATGTCCGGGGCGTCGTCCGCCGTTCCGGGCGCGGCGGCGGCGGGCGGCGGGGGGGCAGCGATGCGCGTTTCGGCTGGCTGGATCGTGGGTTCCTTTTTCTCCGGGAAAACGTGGGAGGGCGCGTCCGGAACACCTTCCCTCGCCTGGGCCGGCGCCGGATCCGCGGCGAGTCGCAGATAGATCAGGCTCAGGCCCATCATAGCCAGGGCCGTGACGGCGACCGATACCAACACCAGGGCGAGCATGGAGCCGAAAGCGAATGCCATCGCGTATTCATTGCCCGCGCCCAGGGCGACGCCGGAGACGATGCCCGGCAGGATCGGGATGCTCAACACTGATGACGAGGCGCCCGCCACAGCCAGATAGCCGAGCGCGACAATGCCGGAAAGCGCGGTTTCGATCAGGAACAAGAGCAATGCGAGCGCGAGGAGGAGCGTCAGCAGATCCGGGCCGCGGCGGGCGGCGAGCCGCGCGAGGATGGACAGGGTTTCGCCGGCGGTGGCGCCATTCCAGGTGGCGGGGCCTGCCATTGCGCAGGCTGCGGTAAAGCCGAAAAACAACAGCCCCGCCGCGATAGCCAGGATCGGGAAAAGCACGGCATAGAGCGCCGGGCCGAGGAAGGGAACCCTGCACACGAAAAGCAGCAGGTAGAGAAAAAGGAAAAAGACCGCCGTGACCGCGAGGCCAGCCAGGACGACGCCGATGTGCCGCAGGGCGGTGGGGATGCCGTCGAGCACGGCCTTGCCGAGCGCGCGCGTCTCCCGTCCGCGGGCCTGGTCCATGAGCAACAGGCCGGCGCAGGCCCCGCCCACGGGGAATATCAGCAGGAAAACGACGGCGTACAGCGTGACGGCCATGAAAGAGCTGGAGCCGCCCAGGCTGTTTCCGAGCCAGATCAAGCCGCCAGCCAGCAGTCCGGTGACGAGAAGGGCGAACAGGGCTTTCTCGTTGCGCAGTGCTTCGGCAACCCGCAACAGGTCGGCATGACGGGGTCCCGGTTCGGGCGGGTTCAGGCTCATGTGGTTCTCCGGCGATGGCGATTCATGTGAAGGTTGTCCTCAAAGCGATGCGCCCTTGCATTCAGGCAGGTTTTCCCAGCGCTCCGAACAGAATCGTTCGCGCGCCCTTGCGCGGCAGAAGAAGTCCTCGCAATTAGCCAGTTCCCGGCGCAGGCGACCGAGCCAGGGCGGGGAATCCGGGATGCGCTGCCGGGATGTCGCCGCCGGGCGGGCGGCGGGCGCGGGCGCCATGGCGTGCTCGGGCGCGGCGGTTTGTACTGGCGTCCGCCCGGGTCTTGGCTCGGGCGCCTCGGGCGGCGCGAAAGGCAAGTTCCTCTTGAGATATTGAGGCTTTAGCGCGTAATTCTTTGATTCGTAAACCAACAGATTCTTTTATCATTATATTA
>JAIRNL010000002.1 GCA_031258035.1 Azoarcus sp.
CTGATTGACAGGAAATCCATGGATTCGCAAACAACCGACGTACATGAAGAACCGTGGCACCGGCAGGGCTGGCCGTGGTTCCTGATCTCATTGCCCATGATCGCCGTGGTGGCAGGCATCGCCACATGGTGGGTTGCGAACACGAGTTGGGATGGCCTCGTGTCCGATGACTACTACAAGGAAGGCCAGGCGGTCGTGAAAGTCATTGACCGCATCGAGCGGGCGAGGGGAATGGGGCTGGCTGCGCGCGCGGTGGTACGTGATGGCGCGGTCAGTGTCGAGCTGTCCGCTGCGGCGGGGAACGATTTGCCTGCGGCGCTTTATCTGACGATCATTCATCCGACGCACAGCGGCTTCGACCAGCAGGTATTGCTACAGAGAGAGCGGGATGGCGTATATTCGGGAGCGATCGCTCCCCTGCGCGCCGGCCGCTGGCGTTTTCAACTGGAAGATCAGTTGAAGGACGAAGCGGAAAACAAAAACAGAAATGAATCCGAAAGTTGGCGCATGGACGGAGTTGCCAATCTCCCGATGGAGACGGAGATATTGATCAAACCGTCCGATTCTTAGACTAGTGAAGGAGGTGCTCCACCATGGCCCTGCAAGAACTGTTCTCGACTTTTTACGGGCAGATCAGCCTGTTTACCATTTTGTTCGTGATCGTCATGGCTGTTTTCTTTATCAGCTATTTCTCGAACCGCATCGCGGAGGATGAACGCAAGGCGGCCAAGCAGCGGCGCGAGCAGAGCGCCAAAGCCTGATCCCTTGTCCCGCGCAGCGCCTGAAACGAAAACGGCCCGGATATCCGGGCCGTTTTCGTTTCAGGGGAAAGCCGTGACGATCTGTAATGCTGTGGCAAGGCGCCTCACCGATAAACGAGCACCGGGATTTTGCTGTGGGTAAGCACTTTTTGCGTCTCGCTTCCCAAGAGCAGGCTGGCGATGCCCCGGCGGCCATGTGAGGCCATGAAAATCAGGTCGCAGCCATGGCGATCCGCCGCGCTGATGATGGCCTCGTAAGGAATTTCACTCACCTGCGTATCGGTGTCGGCGACGACGCCGTCAGCTTCCGCCGCCGACCTGGCGCGATCCAGGATGCGCTGGGCTTCCTGCTGCGCGGACTGGGCGAATTGCTCCGGGGTGGTTGGATCAATCAACGCGCCTTCACCATAGATGGGCATCGGGAAATCTGGCTGCGAATAGAAAAAAGTGAGGCGGACGCCTGTTTCCCTGGCAAAAGCAATGGCGCGCGTGACGACGGTATCGGATAACGGCGAGCCGTCGGTCGGTACAAGAACATGCTTGAACATGGCGTATTTTCCTTTTATTGCTTCGGCTCCTGATTATAGTGGCAATTATGCCGGTTTCGCGCCCGATGTCTACCAAAGGCGCCCATCGCGCTCACAGGGACTGTCCGTTCGGCGGGCGGATGTCACGGTGCCATGAGTTTGGATTATGACGGGCATGCCGGCGGGCAGTATCATGCTTTACGGCGCGAGGCTTGTATTGCCCATGCGACAAGGGAATGTGCTTGTTGTTGTCATGGCGAACGGCGCACCATTCGGATTCATGAACAGGGGGAGATCATGGCCAAGAGCAACACTGCTGGGGAGAGTCGCCAGGCGCAGGGCCACAGCGCGCGGCATGACGCTACTTTGGATCCCGAGCTGATCTTGAAGAAAACCATGCGTGCACTGCATGAAGGGGTCGAGGGGACGGTCGATCCGCTGGGCATGAGCGCGCCCATCGTCCATGCTCAACTGGCGTGGCTGGTGCACCCCCAGGAATTTGCGGAGCGTATCGCGCATTTGTCGTTCGATTTGTGGAAGCTGCAACTTCACACGTTGATCCGGATGGGAGGCGGGAACAGCGAGGATCCCATCCTGCCTCATCCCGACGATGTCCGTTTCGCCGATCCGGTCTGGGTGGAATCCGCCTCCTGGGACCTGATCAAGGAGTGGTATCTGGCTTTTACCCACAACATGCAGGACATGCTTTACGACACCCCGGGGCTCAGCAGCAGGGAGCGGCGCAAGGCGGCGTTCTGGTGGCGGAAATGGCTCAATGCGGTGGCACCGACCAATTTCCTGCTGACCAACCCGACCGCATTGCGAAAGGCCATCGAAAGCAATGGACAGAGCCTGTTCGCCGGCTACCAGAATTTCCTCGACGATTTGGAGGCCGGGACGGTGCGGATGACGCCGCTCGACGGTTTCAGTGTCGGGGAAAATCTGGGCAACACGCCGGGCGCGGTGGTGTTCCGCAACCGCCTCGTCGAAGTCATCCACTACACGCCGACCCAGCCCAAAGTGCATGCCGAACCGGTGGTGATCGTCACGCCGTGGATCAACAAGTTCTACATTCTCGATCTCAACGAGAAAAAGAGCATGGTGCGCTTCCTGCTTGGGCAGGGGCTGGATGTGTTCATCACCAGCTGGAAGAACCCGGACGGATCAATGCGCGATACGACCTTCGACGCTTACCTGACCGACGGCATCCAGGCGATCATCGACGTGGCGCGCAATTTTACCGGTTCGTCCAAGGTGCATGCGGTGGGCTATTGCATCGGCGGCACGGCGCTGACGATGTACATGGCCTGGGCAAACCGGCATTTCAAGCCAGAGGAAGTGCCGGTTGCCGATTTCACCCTTTTCACTACGCTCGTCGATTTCCACAAACCGGGTGACATCGAGATTTTCATCGACGCCTCGACCCTCCAGTTCCTGGAAAGCAACATGGCCCGCAAAGGGTATCTCGATGGCAAGGAAATGGCGTCTTCTTTCCGGCTGCTGCGCTCGAACAGCCTGATCTGGACATACGTCGTCCATGGCTGGTTGTATGGCGAGCCGCCGGCGCCATTCGATGTGCTGTATTGGAACATGGATTGCACCCGCCTGCCGTATGCGATGCATTCGTGGTATCTGCGCGAGCTTTACCTGCACAATCGCCTGATCCATCCCGATGCGCTGACCGTTGCCGGCGAGCCGCTCGATCTTTCCCGTATCACCCAGCCGCTTTACGCGGTGGGGGCGGAGGACGACCACATCGCGCCGTGGGCCCAGACTTTTCGTGTCAATAATTTCGTAAACGGGCCGAAACGCTACGTGCTTTCCAGTTCCGGCCATATCTTCGGCATCGTCAATCCGGTGGTGAATCCACCCAAGCGCCGTTTCTGGGTAGGCGAGCCGCGCCGTTCAGATACCGTCGAACGCTGGCGGGCCACGGCGCTCGAACAGCAGGGATCGTGGTGGTCGGACTGGGCGCAATGGCTCAAACCACGCGCCGGCGATCTGGTGGCGGCAAGGCCGACAGTCAACAAGCAGTATCCGCAACTGGCTCCAGCGCCCGGTACTTACGTGGCCGAGCCTTGAGGCGAGTGGCCGGGGCAGGGCCCGGCCGCGACGAAAAACGCTCGGTCTGTCTGTATCGCCGGGCGTTTTTTGTCGTCGTCCGTCAGCGCATGCAGGCCTGATGCTGGATCAACCTTTTGAGGCCACTGTCGTCGAGGATGCGGATGTGTTTTTGTTGCACGGCGACCAGCCCTTCGTCCTGGAAACGGGAAAAGGCGCGCGAGACGGTTTCGAGCTTCAGCCCCAGGTAAGAGCCGATTTCCTCGCGCGTCATGCGCAGGTGAAATTCGGAGGCTGAAAAGCCGCGCGCCGTGAAACGTTGCGACATGTTGAGCAGGAAAGCAGCCAGCCGCTCCTCGGCGCGCATGGAGCCCAGCAGCATCATCACGCCGTGGTCGCGCACGATCTCACGGCTCATGACCTTGTGGAACTGGTGTTGCAGACCTTCGACGATCCGGGCGAGTTCTTCGAGCTTGGCGTAGGGGATCACGCAGACTTCGCTGTCTTCGAGGGCGATGGCGTTGCATGAGTGCAGCTCGGTGCTGATGCCGTCGAGGCCGAGGATTTCACCTGTCATCTGAAAGCCCGTGACCTGCTCGCGTCCGTCTTCGAGCAGGACGTCGGTCTTGAACGAGCCGATGCGGATGGCGTAGATGGCCTCGAACGGGTCGCTGGTGCGGTAAAGCGGTTGTTGGCGCTTGATCTTGCGTCGCGCGCCCACCAGTTCGTCAAGGCGGCGGATGTCTGAATCGACCATCCCGAACGGTAGGCACAACTCAAGCAGGTTGCATTGGGAACAGGCTTTTTTGAGCCCTGCGACGGTGACGGGCACGGTTACCATCATTTGACAGTACACTCTCGCTTGTTGGGGGCGCTATCGTCATTCGCGCGGTTGATCCAAGTCAACCAGAAAGTGACAGTTTTCTGCCATCGTAAAAAGCCTCTGAGCAGCACATCCATGACCAGCCAGCACGAACTTATTTTTGACCCCGGACTGATCCGCCGTTTCGATATCAACGGGCCGCGCTATACGTCATACCCCACGGCGGATCGTTTCGTCGAGGCGTTCGATGCGCGGGCGTTGACTGATTGGCTTGGCAAGCGGGCGGTCGGTGGTGTGAGTCGACCGCTGTCATTATACTTCCACATCCCGTTCTGTAACACGATCTGCTACTACTGCGCCTGTAACAAAATCATTACCAAGGATCACGGCCAATCGGCGAAATACCTGGACTATCTGGATCGAGAACTCTGTTTGCAGGCTGCGGCGCTTGGCGGCGCGCGCCAGGTCACGCAGCTTCATCTGGGCGGCGGAACGCCGACCTTCCTGTCGCATGAAGAGTTGTGTCGTCTGATGGCGCTGGTGCGCGCCCGTTTCGAGCTCGTGCCCAACGGCGAATACTCGATCGAGGTCGATCCGCGAAAGGTCGATTTCGACACCGTCGAGCTGCTTGCCACCCTTGGACTGAATCGCATGAGCGTCGGTGTGCAGGATTTCGCCGAGGATGTGCAGATCGCCACCAACCGCGTGCAGAGTTTCGACGAAACCCGCCTGGTAATGGAGGCGGCGCGCGCCACGGGCTTCCGCTCGATCAGCATGGATCTGATCTACGGCCTGCCCAGGCAGAACTTGGCCAGTTTCGGCCATACGCTCGAAAAAGTGATCGAACTGTCGCCGGATCGCATCTCGCTTTACAGCTACGCCCATCTGCCCGCTCTCTTCAAGCCGCAACGACGCATTCTGGAAAGCGAACTGCCGGGGCCGGATGGCAAGCTGCAAATCCTGCAACGGGCAATCGAGCGCCTGACGGCTGCCGGATACGTCTACATCGGCATGGATCACTTTGCCAAGCCGGACGACGAACTCGCCGTGGCCCAGCGCCAGGGGCGGCTGCATCGCAACTTTCAGGGCTACTCGACCCAGGCCGAGTGCGACATGCTGGCTTTCGGCGTCTCGTCCATCGCCAAGGTCGGCCCCATATATGCGCAGAACCGCAAGACGCTCGACGAATATTACGACGCGCTCGATCGCGACGAGCTGCCGGTGCTGCGCGGCATCGAACTGACCGCCGACGACCTGCTGCGGCGCTCGATCATCCAGTCCCTGATGTGCCACTTTTCCCTGTCGATCGAGTCGATCCAGATTGCCCACCTCATTGATTTCAAGGCGTATTTTTGCGAGGAACTAGACGATCTCGGAGACATGGCGCGCGCCGGTCTCGTCAGGATCGAAAACGACTGGATTACCGTCCTGCCGGCGGGGCGGCTTTTGGTGCGCGCGATCGCCATGGTGTTCGATCGCTACCTGCGCGCCGACCGCGAGCGCAGACGTTATTCCCGCGTGATCTGAACGGATCCCGTGCCGGGATCGTCCGCGCGCGGGGCCTGTGTTTCCGGACTAGAATCACAGGCTTTCGCGCATCTGCGCGCCTTGTGAGCGGTTGTTCGTTGTCATGCCTGAAACAGGTTATTTCGCCGTCTTCCTGATCGGCCTTTTGGGCGGCGTCCATTGCGTGTCGATGTGCGGCGGCATCGTCGGCGCGCTTTCCATGCAGGTGGATCGGCCAGCGTCCATGCCCGTTTCCGGCCCGGTGCGCGGCAGGCAATGGCCCCTGCATCTCGCCTACAGCCTGGGCCGTATCTTTTCCTATACCGCCGCCGGTGGTGCGCTGGGCGCCCTGGGGTCGCTGGGCATGCTCTATGACGAGATGATGCCGGTGCAGATCACTCTCTATGTGCTCGCCAACCTGATGCTGGTCGCGCTCGGCCTGTATCTGGCTGGTTTCACCCGCTTTCTCGCGCCGCTCGAGCGGGCCGGGCAGGTGCTGTGGCGGCGCATCCAGCCCGCGACGCGCCGCTTCCTGCCGGTGCGCTCGATGGCGCAGGCCTTGCCGCTCGGGATGCTGTGGGGGTTCCTGCCCTGTGGCATGGTCTACATGGCGCTGACCGCCGCCCTCATGACAGGCTCCGCCCTGCGCGGCGCGGGGCTGATGCTGGCTTTCGGCCTGGGCACTCTGCCCAATCTGCTGCTCGCCGGTCTGCTGCTCGGGCGTTTCCGCGAGTTTGTCCGTAACGGCAAGGTGCGCATGCTTGCAGGTCTGCTGGTGCTGGGCTTCGGCGTGTTCGGACTCGTGCAGGCGCCGAGTCTGGGAGGCAGGCTGTGGAGTGGGGTAATGTGCGCCTGATTCTCAACGGAGTTTTGAGCATGAAAAAAGAGCACCTCTACCGGATTACGCTCGAACAACTGGATGGCGCTTCGCCCGAAACGGTATCCAGCCGGTTGCAGCTGGATTTCAGTAATCATGACGACATTTTCGGCATCATCGACCGCGAAGGCCCGGGGCGTTTCGGCAGCCTTTCCGCTCATGACGCAGCCCTGTTCATCGTGGGCCTCAAATTGCTTGGCAAGGTTCTCATGGAAAACAGAAAAAACGAACTGTTTTCGGCGTTTTCGACGCATTTCGTCGATTTCATGAAAAAAGTGAAAGAAGATCCTTCCGAAAAGTAATATGCCATGTGATCCGCGCGGGAGCGGCTTGAGCTCGCCATCGCCGGCATGACCTGCGCCGCGTATTCGGTGCGATGTCTCTTTTGCCATGGGCGTTGGCGCCGAGGCCGCCGATATTGTCCTGATGCGTGACAGCCTGTACGGTGTAGCCGATGCGATCGGTCTGTCGCTGGCCGCACTGACGAAAATCCGGCAGAGTCTCTTTCTCGTCTTTGCCTATCTGAGCCTTTTGCAAAACGCTTCCCCCAGACGCACCTGACGCCCGGGCGCGAGCATTGAGAGGACGATGTTGCTTCAACGCTCCCTGGTCAAGCATCAGGCGTGCGCGATTTATGCCATACAAGTCATTTTCATTCAATACTTCCCCCCACGCGGTAGGGGCGGGGATTTTGCGCCGCGAAATTTGAATCTGCGCCCTGGCGCGCAAAGGCAGACGACCGGGGCGCAAAGGCGACGGGGGCAAGCCTGCGGGGGATCCTTGCTGGTGTGGATGGCGAGCATGCGGTCGCAGGTGTAGATGGGGTGCGGGGGGATCATCAGGATAGCCAGCAGCGGGAAGGCGGGCACCTGGGCGTCCTGCACCCGGATGGCCGCATCCCGCTCGCCGATGCCACGTTCCTGCATCGACCGGGAACGTTCTGGCTTTCTCCTCCGGCGCCGTCAAAGCCAGATAGGTGGATCGGATGAAAACGAGAACAGTGTGGCATTTCGTTTGGCCCGGTGCGAAATAAAATCCAGTCTGTAGGCAGGCGATCGCAATTGTCATCGCGGAAGAGATGCGCGCGGCAGGGAAGCGGGCGCTCGTGCCCGCTGTCCGGGCAAGCCAGGAGGGGAGGACAGGCCCC
>JAIRNL010000024.1 GCA_031258035.1 Azoarcus sp.
CGACGACGATGATCGAGTATCTGGTCAAGGCGGGTTTCCGCGTCATCGCGTTCGATAACCGCGACAGCGGCCTCTCCACCAAAATGGAGGCCCTCGGACTGCCCAACATCCAGAGCCTGATGGCTATCCAGCCTTTCGCATGGACCTTGCCGTCGATGCTGCCCATGCTGCCGGTTCCCTACACGCTCGCCGACATGGCCAATGATGCGGTGGCGCTGCTCGATGCGTTGCACATCGAGGCGGCGCACGTCGTCGGCGCTTCGCTCGGCGGCATGATCGCGCAATTGGTCGCGGCCTATCATCCCGACCGCTGTCTCTCGCTCACATCCATCATGTCGTCGAGCGGCAATCCCCTGCTGCCCCCGCCGACGCCCGCCGCCCTGCATTCCCTGTTCGCGCCGTTGCCGGCGGCGCGCGACGAGGCCGCGCTCGTCGAGGATTGCATCTGGCGTCAGAAGGTGCTGATGAGTCCCGGCCATCCCACGCCGGACGACGAGCTGCGCGCCATGTTTACCGCCGAGTACCGGCGCCACGGCTTTTATTCCAGGGGAGTCATCCGGCAACTGGCGACGCTTCTCGTCGCCGGCGACCGGCGGCCGCTGTTGGCGACGCTGCGCGTTCCGGCCATGGTGCTGCACGGCGCTGACGATCCGCTGCTCAATGTCGCCTGTGGCCGCGACACCGCCGCCGCCATTCCCGGCGCGGCGTTCCGCGTCATCCCGGGCATGGGGCATGATTTCCCTTCGGCGCTCGGGGTCGAATTCGCCACGGCCATCCTGGCTGTGGCGCAAAACGCGAAAAGCACATAAGCAGAGACACGGGCAAGAACGTTCCCCGCCCCCGCGCGTTTCTGTTTCTATTTCCGGTGCTTGTTTCCGGTTCTGTCCGTCGTCCGCCGACCGGCTCCCGCCCCGCGGCGCTCGCCTTTCATGCCCGCCCCGCCAATCGGCCCGCCGTAGGGGGAAGCGCCGCGGCGCTGCTCGACACGGCGATCGTCGTACAAGATATAAGTGCACAGGCACTTTTCCTTGCGGCATCCCTCAAGAGGCAGGCGGGGCGCTTCCGATTTCAGCAGGCGTTGGCCGGCGATGACGAGCGCGGCCTCGCAGGGATCATTGCAGAGTTTCAGTTCCACGGCGCGATACGCGCCTTTTCTTCCCGACAGGCGAGCACAGGCATAAATAACAACGACATAAACCGCCCCTCCGAGCAGCAGTAGCAACAGAGGTATCCACACCCAGACAGACATTCTTCGATCATCATATGCACGAACCCGATGGATCATATCCGATCCATTTTCCGCGTGAAAGGTTCATCCCGCACGGACGACGCACGAGATAAAATCGCCTCCCGATCCGAACTTTTCCCAACATCCCCCCCCCCGGCCAGCCAGCGCCGGAGCATGGAGAAACCGATGCCTCTCGTGTCCATGCGGCAGCTGCTCGATCATGCCGCCGAAAACGGCTACGGCCTGCCCGCTTTCAACGTCAATAACCTGGAACAGGTCCAGGCCATCATGGAGGCCGCGGCACAGACCGACAGCCCGGCCATCATGCAGGCATCGGCCGGCGCGCGCAAATACGCGGGCGAAGCCTTCCTGCGCCGCCTCATCGACGCCGCGGTGGAAGCCTATCCCCACATTCCCGTGGTCATGCATCAGGATCACGGCCAAAGCCCGGCGGTGTGCATGGGGGCGATCCGCTCCGGTTTTTCCAGCGTGATGATGGACGGCTCGTTGCTGGAGGACGGCAAGACGCCTTCCTCTTACGAATACAACGTCGCCGTCAGCCGCGAAGTGGTGAAGTTCTCCCACGCCATCGGCGTCACGGTGGAGGCCGAACTCGGCTGCCTCGGTTCGCTCGAAACCGGGCAGGCTGGCGAGGAGGACGGCATCGGCGCCGAGGGCAGGCTCGAACGCGCCATGTTGCTCACCGACCCGGACCAGGCCGCCGACTTCGTGAGCCAGACCGAGTGCGACGCGCTGGCTATCGCCATCGGCACCAGCCACGGGGCGTACAAGTTCACGCGCAAGCCCACCGGCGACATTCTCGCCATCGAGCGCGTCAAGGCCATCCACGCCCGCCTGCCCAATACCCATCTGGTGATGCACGGCGCCAGTTCGGTGCCGCAGGAGCTTCTGGCGATCATCCGGCAGTACGGCGGCGACATGAAAGAAACCTACGGCGTGCCGGTCGAGGAAATCCAGACCGCGATCCGGTACGGCGTGCGCAAGATCAACATCGACACCGACATCCGCCTCGCCATGACCGGCGCCATCCGCAGGTTTCTGGCTGAGAACCCGTCGAAATTCGATCCGCGCGAATTCAACAAGCCAGCGCGCGAGGCAGCCAGGGCGGTCTGTGTGTCCCGTTTCGAGGCTTTCGGCAGCGCCGGTCATGCTTCCCACATCAAGGCCATCGCACTCGACAAGATGGCCGCCCGTTACGGAGCCGGCGAACTGACCCAGCTCGTGCGCTGAACCGTTTCCGCCTTTCACTGTCCATTCCCTGCCCGGCGGCATCCTCCGGGCAGTCATCGGGAGCCGTGTCATGTCCAAGGCCAACCTGCGATTGCACGTCGCTTTTGAATTTGAAATCGCCGCGCCCGAGACCCTGCTGGCGGGCGATCATGCCGCCCTGTGCCGCAGATTCAGCGAAGTCCTCGGCCCGCTCGTGCTCCAGGGAATGCCCAAGATCACGGGAAGCCAGCTCGCCAAGGCGAATGCCCGCCTCGTCGACCACCATTGCCATTTCGATGCCGTCAGTCTTGCCGCGCCGCCCATCGCGCGCGCGGATCTGATCGCCGCCGCGCCGCATCTGACCGACGCGGAACTCGACCGTCTGGCTCATCAGGCCGCCGCCAAGGCGCCCGCGGCCGGGGAACTGCGCCGCCATCTGCGCCGCCACGCGCTGGCGCTGGTCGATGAATACCGCCTGGTGCCCTGCCAGGTGGAAGGGCAACTGAAATCCGGCGGCACGCTCAAGGACATCACGGTGAATGCCACGCTCAACCTGACCAACGGCAGCGTCATGGTCGATGAGACCGACCGCCAGCATCACCTGCAACAGGGCAAGGGTGCCGTCACCCTGGTCGCGGCCGGCGGCGCTGTGCGCCTGAGCGGCAATTGCGAGGGATATACGCTTTCCGGCCCGGTCATCGGCGTCCCGATCGACGATATCGCCAGCGCGCGCGACGAATTGATCAAGCTCTGGCAGACCCGCCCATGACCCGACCCTCGCCCGCGTTTTCGGATCCGGCCCCGGATTTTCCTTTCCGCGCCCGCCGCGAACGCCTGCTCGCCCAGATGGCGGCGCAGGGCGGCGGCGTGGCAGTCGTGCCCACCGCGCCCGAGCGCGAGCGCAACCGCGGCACCTTTTACCCGTATCGTCCCGACAGCCATTTTTATTACCTGAGCGGTTTCCGGGAACCGGATGCCGTGATCGTGCTGGTGGCGGGCGCAACCCCGCGCCAGTTGCTGTTCTGCCGAGCCAGGGACGAAGAACAGGAAATCTGGACAGGTTCCCGGCACGGCCCCGAATTCGCCGCCGAACGATTCGGTTTCGACGAAGCATGGGCGATGGAGACGTTCGACCACAAGCTCCCCGGTCTGCTCGCCAACCAGCCAGCGCTATGGACGGGACTTGCCGCGGACCCGGCATGGGATCGGCGCATTCTCGCCGCGCTCGGCGGCGCGCGCGCCAATGTCCGCGCCGGCACCGGCGCGCCGCGGACGGTACATGAAATTTCCAGCCTCCTCGACGAGATGCGGCTCATCAAGGATGACGCCGAAATCGCCCTCATGCGCCGCGCCGGCGAAATCTCCGCCGCCGCCCACAGCCAGGCGATGCGCGCCACCCGACCGGGGCGTTTCGAATACGAAATCGAGGCCGAGCTGCTCCGCGTTTTCCGCGCCGGCGGCAGCCAGTTTCCCGCCTATCCGTCCATCGTCGCCAGCGGCCCCAACGCCTGCGTGCTGCATTATGTCGACAACGACCGCCGCATGGCCGATGGCGAACTGCTGCTCATCGACGCCGGCTGCGAGCTGGACGGCTACGCCGCCGACATCACACGCAGCTTTCCGGTCAATGGCCGCTTCACCGGCCCGCAGCGCGACCTTTACCAACTCGTGCTCGCCGCCAACCACGCCGCCCGCGCCGCGGTTCGTCCCGGCAACGACTGGAACACGCCGCACGAGGCCGCCGTCGCCGTGCTCACGCAAGGCTTTGTCGACCTGGGGTTGCTCGCGGGCAAGACGGAAGATCTGATCGAAGCCAGCGCCTATCGCCGTTTCTACATGCACCGCACCGGCCACTGGCTCGGCATGGACGTACACGATGTTGGGCAATACAAGGTCGACGACCAGTGGCGCCCGCTCGCGCCGGGGATGGTGCTCACCGTCGAGCCCGGCTGCTACATCCGCGCCGCCGACGATGTGCCGGAGGCTTTCTGGAACATCGGCATCCGCATCGAAGACAACGCCCTGGTCACCGCCGAAGGCTGCGAATACCTCACCGACGGCGTGCCGCGCGAAATCGCCGATATCGAAGCCCTGATGCGGGAATGACGGCAATGGCGCGGAAATGGCATATCCCCCGGATCGTCGCATATCGGCCATCCCAGAGCATCAATACAATAAGTTGCAAAGAAGATTCGTGAAATAGGCCGACGAAAGCCTATTGCAAAACCATTGCGGATCATTTCCCGATGCAACCGTATTCCAGGGGACGGGAGTCATCCCCCCGCACAGGCGACGCTTTCCCGCAAGGCCGGATGTTCAGGCATTTTCACAACGTTTTCGGCATATTCCGTATACGGAAAAACTATCGCCAAACCCGCATCGCATGTTTTCAACATATATTGGGAGCGTATTAGCTTTTCTCTCTCGTATTTCGGATCTCTCCGCCGTTTTGCCTGTCCGCGCCGCCCCCGACACGACGCTTGAGGTAGAATACCCGTCCTTGCAGTCCAGTCCCTTTCTCCCATGCGGTTTCTCGGCTTTACCCTGCGCAACAATCTCTTCGTCGCCCCCATGGCAGGCGTAACCGATCGTCCTTTTCGCCAGTTGTGCAAACGGATGGGCGCGGGGCTGGCTGTCTCGGAGATGGTGACGTCCAACTCCCTGCTGTACGGCAGCGCCAAAACGCGCCGCCGCGCCGACCACACGGGCGAGCCGGGGCCCATCTCGGTGCAGATCGCCGGGGCCGACCCCGCCATGCTGGCTGAAGCGGCGCGTTACAACGCCGAACGCGGGGCGCAGATCATCGACATCAACATGGGCTGTCCGGCCAGGAAAGTGTGCAACGTGATGGCAGGCTCGGCCTTGATGCAGGACGAAGCACTCGTCGCCCGCATCCTCGCGGCCGTGGTGCGCGCCGTGCCGACGACGCCGGTAACGCTCAAGATTCGCACCGGCTGGAACCACGCCCACAGAAACGCCGTTGCCATTGCCCGCATCGCCGAGGAAAGCGGCATCCGCGCCCTCGCCATCCATGGCCGTACCCGCGCCGATCAATACACCGGCTGTGCCGAATACGACACCATCGCCGAAGTCAAGGCCCGCGTCGGCATTCCTGTGATCGCCAATGGCGACATCACCTCACCCGAAAAGGCCCGCCTCGTCCTCGACCAGACCGGCGCGGACGGCCTGATGATCGGCCGCGCCGCCCAGGGCCGACCCTGGATCTTCCGCGAAATCGCGCATTTCCTCGCCACCGGCGAACGGCTTCCCGCGCCGCTCGTGCGCGAAATCCACCAGGTCTGTCGCGCCCACCTGGACGACCTTCACGCCTTCTATGGCGTGGAGACCGGCGTGAGGATCGCCCGCAAACACATAAGCTGGTACACCCGGGGGCTGGCTGGATCGGCGGCTTTCCGCCACGCCATGAACTCGCTTTCCGACCCCGTCGCCCAGGGCGCGGCGGTCGACGATTTTTTCGGCAGTCTGGCTCAGGCCGACGATCGCCTTCACTATCGCGCGGCGGACGAAGCCGGGCCGCTACGGGAGTTGGCCGCATGAATGCTTGCCATGGTAGTGGCATCGCCGATGCCATCGTGCGTACCCTGGAGCAATATTTCCACGATCTCGACGGCGAGAAGCCGACGGCGATCTACGACATGGTAATCAAATGCACTGAAAAGCCGATGCTGAAATTCGTGCTCGAACGCGCCAACGGCAACCAGAGCACCGCCGCCCAGCTATTGGGAATCAACCGTAACACCCTCCACCGAAAACTCGTCGACCACGACCTGCTGTAAGCCCCCTCCCCTGCCCGGCCATCGCCACGAAAGGCCGGGCTTCTGTGTTTTCATTCGCCCTGTTCGTCCCCCCAAGATGAAAATTGCCCAAGCCCTGATTTCCGTCTCCGACAAGGAAGGCGTCCTCGAATTCGCCCGCGGGCTCGCCGCCCTCGGCGTCAAGCTGCTCTCCACCGGCGGCACCGCCGGCCTCCTGCGGGAAGACGGCCTTGCCGTCACCGAAATCGGCGATTACACCGGCTTTCCCGAAATGCTCGATGGCCGGGTGAAAACCCTGCACCCGAAAGTACACGGCGGCATCCTCGCCCGCCGCGACCTGCCCGCCCACATGACGACGCTGGAAGCGCACGGCATCCCGCCGATCGACCTCGTCTGCGTCAACCTCTATCCATTCAGGGCGACCGTCGCCAAACCCGGCGTGACCCTGGCTGAAGCCATCGAAAACATCGACATCGGCGGCCCGGCGATGGTGCGCTCCGCCGCCAAGAATTACGCCGGCGTGGCCATCGTCACCGATCCGGCGGATTACGCCCGCGTACTGAATGAACTCAAGGCAAACGCCGGCGCGCTCCCGCTTTCCACCCGCTTTGCGCTCGCCAAAAAGGCTTTTACCCACACCGCCCGCTACGACGGCATGATCGCCAACTGGCTCACTGGCGAACCCGAAGGCGTGGAAGCCGCGCCCGAAGCCCCCGCGCCCGCCCCGGCGCTCTTTCCGGAGCGCCTGCAACTGGCTTTCGACCGCGCGCAGACCCTGCGCTATGGCGAAAATCCGCACCAGCAGGCCGCCTTCTACCGCGAGCCGCACCCGCCGGCGGGCAGCATCGCCGCCTACCGCCAGCTACAAGGCAAGGAACTCTCCTACAACAACATCGCCGACGCCGACGCGGCCTGGGAATGCGTCAAGACCTTCGCCGCGCCCGCCTGCGTCATCGTCAAACACGCCAACCCCTGCGGCGTCGCCATCGCGCCGGGTCTGGCTGGCGCCTACGAAAAAGCCTTCAAAACCGATGCCACTTCCGCCTTCGGCGGCATCATCGCCTTCAACGACGAAGTAGACACCGATGTGGTGGAAGCGATGAGCGCCAGAAAGCACTTCGTCGAAGTGCTGATCGCCCCCGCCTTCACCGACGCAGCCAGGGCGCTCCTGGCCGCAAAACAAAACCTGCGCGTCCTGCAAGCGCCGCTCGCGCCCGGCCATCACGCCCTGGAACTGAAGCGTGTCGGCGGCGGACTGCTCGCGCAGACGCCGGACACCTTCGACATCGCGCCGGAAAACCTGAAAGTGGTGACGAAAAAAGCGCCGACCCCGGCGCAGACCGAAGATTTACTGTTCGCCTATCGCGTCGCCAGATTCGTGAAATCCAACGCCATCGTCTTCTGCGGCGACGGCATGACCCTGGGCGTGGGCGCGGGCCAGATGAGCCGCGTCGATTCCACCCACATAGCCAGCATCAAGGCCCGAAACGCGGGACTCGCGCTGCAAGGCGCCGTCGCCGCCTCCGACGCCTTCTTCCCTTTCCGCGACGGCGTGGACGTACTCGCCGCGAGCGGGGCCGTCGCCGTCATCCAGCCAGGCGGTTCGGTGCGCGACGAGGAAGTCATCGCCGCCGCCGACGAACACGGGCTGGCCATGGTCTTCACGGGCGCGCGCCATTTCCGGCATTGACACAAGTATCAATATCGGCACGCCCCGGTTTTCAATCAAGGACACAAGAACAAATGAAGCTTCTCATCATCGGCTCCGGCGGGCGCGAGCACGCCCTGGCATGGCGGCTGGCGCGGACGCGCGGCCTGCAGAAAATCTATATTGCGCCGGGAAACGCCGGCACCGCGCTCGAACGCGATTTTGAAAACCTGCCGATCACCGACCCGGAAGAACTCGCGGAATTCGCCGCCGCCAACAAAGTGCGCCTCACCGTCGTCGGCCCCGAAGCGCCGCTGGCTGCCGGCATCGTAGACATCTTCCGCGCCCGTGGCCTGCGGATTTTCGGGCCGACGAAAGCCGCGGCGCAACTCGAATCCTCCAAGGACTTTGCCAAGCGTTTCATGGCGCGGCACAACATCCCCACCGCCGCGTTCGAGACCTTCTCGGAGGCCGCCGCCGCGCACGCCTACGTAGACAAGCAAGGCGCGCCCATCGTCATCAAGGCCGACGGCCTCGCGGCGGGCAAGGGCGTGGTCGTCGCCACGACGCTCAAGGAAGCGCACAAGGCCATCGACGACATGCTCTCCGGCAACAAGCTGGGCGACGCGGGCGCGCGGGTCGTGATCGAAGAATACCTCGACGGCGAGGAAGCCAGCTTCATCGTCATGGCCGACGGCAAGAATGTGCTGCCGCTGGCTTCCAGCCAGGATCACAAGCGCATCGGCGACGGCGACACCGGCCCCAACACCGGCGGCATGGGCGCTTACTCCCCCGCCCCCGCCGTCACGCCGGATATCCACGCCAAGATCATGCGCGAGATCATCAAGCCAGCGGTCAGGGGCATGGCCGCCGAGAGCATGCCCTACACCGGCTTCCTCTATGCTGGCGTGATGATCTGCAAAAATGGCGCCCTCAGGACGCTGGAATTCAACTGCCGCATGGGCGACCCGGAAGCCCAGCCGATCCTGATGCGGCTGAAATCCGACTTCCTGAAACTGCTGGATCATGCGGTCGATGGCAGGCTCGACCAGATAGAAGCCGAATGGGACTGGCACGTGGCCCTAGGCGTCGTGCTGGCCGCCGCCAGATACCCCGGCACGCCGCGCAAGGGCAACATCGTCAAGGGCCTGCCGCCCGAAAACGCCTTCGGCGACGACGCCCACGTTTTCCATGCCGGCACGGCGGAAAAGAACGGCAAGATCGTCACCTCCGGCGGGCGCGTGCTCTGCGTCACCGTCCTCGGCGACAACGTGCGGGCGGCCCAGAAACGGGCCTACGAACTGATCGAGACGATTTCCTTCGCCGGCATGCAGTACCGCCGCGACATCGGCCATCGCGCCCTCAATCGCAACAAAACCTGAAAACGAGCACCGGACAACCACGGGAACAAAGCGCGC
>JAIRNL010000032.1 GCA_031258035.1 Azoarcus sp.
GCCAGTACGCTGATGCGCGGGGGGCGCGCCAAAAACGTCGTGCGCTGCGGCCTCGTCACGCGCGCCGAAGCCCTGCCCGCGGACGGCGGCTTTGCCCAATACCGGCTCACCATCGAACCCCCCTTCGCGCTGCTGCGCCACCGGCGCACGAGCCGCGTGTTCCAGGACATGACGGTCCCGGAGATCGTGGAAACGATCCTGGACGAACATATCCGGGACAACCCCGCCATCGGCGCCACATTCGGCTATCGTTTCGAGATTCTGGAAACAGCGCGCCACGAACGCTCCTACTGCCTCCAATACCGCGAGACCGACCTGGAATACATCGAACGACTACTGGCTGAAGAAGGTCTGGCTTACCGCTTCGAGCACGGAGAAGACCGGGGCCCGAGCAAGTACGAAGACGAGGACGAGGACGAAAACGTTGGCGGCGAGGAAGAAGAAGACAAACTCCCGCACGTGACGCTGGTGGTCTTCGACGACCCGTACCGTCTGCCGCGCGCCCGGCAAGGCGTCATCCGCTTTCACCGCGCCAGCGCCACCGAATCCTCGGACAGCATCACCGAATGGCGTCGCGGACAAACGCTGGGCGTCCGGGAAACCTTCCTCAGCAGCTTCGATTACAAATCGGCCTATACGCACGGCGCGGTAGACGAACACCACGGCAGGCGGCAACTCTCGACCGCCGAAGCCACGCTCGAAGACTTCGACGCGCAGACGCTCTACTACGCGGGCGACTGGCAGCAACTCGCGCACTATGCGCGGCTGCGCCAGACGGTGCATGAGCGCGAAAAGTGCTCGATCCACGGCGAAGGCAACGTGCGAGAACTCAAGGCGGGCGAATGGTTCCGCCTGAACGAACACCCGGACTACGAGAAGTGCAGCGAAGAAGAGCGCCAATTTGCCGTCGTCCGTCTCGAATTCACCGCCCACAGCAACCTGCCCAATCCGCTGTCGCAATACCTGGCTCCCAGGGAACCACCGCTGCCGCCGCCTTATCACATCGAATTCGCGGCCCAGCCGCGCGGCACGCCGCTCCAGCCCGCCTACGGCCACACCCGGCACGCCCGCCCCACCGCGCGCGGCCTCCAGACAGCCACCGTCGTCGGCCCCGAAAGCGAAGAAGTCTTCACCGACGAACTGGGCCGCATCAAAGTGCAATTCCACTGGCAGCGCCCGGAAGAACACCCCGAATACGGCGCGGCCTTCGACGAGCGTTCCTCCTGCTGGCTGCGGGTCATCTACCCGAGCGCCGGCGCGGCCTGGGGGCACCAGTTCATCCCGCGGATCGGGCAGGAAGTATCGGTCGATTTCATCGAAGGCGACATCGACCGTCCGGTCGTGACCGGAGCCCTCTACAATGGCAGGCACGCCCCGCCGTGGTTCAGCAACGCGGGGCGGCTGCCGGCCAACAAGACCCTCTCCGGCATCCAGACCAAAGAACACTTTGGCGGCGATTACAACGAACTGCTCTTCGACGACACCCCGGCCGAAGTGCGCGCGAAACTCTCCAGCGAACACGGCAAGACCCAACTCAACCAGGGCTATCTGATCCACCCCAGGACGGACGGCCAAGGCGAGGCGAGAGGCGAAGGCTTTGAACTCAGAACCGACCGCACGGGCGCGCTGCGCGCGGGCGAAGGGCTTTACCTCAGCGCGCACGCGCGGCCCGGCGCCCAGGGCGGGCAACTCGACCGCGAAGAGATGATTGCGCAACTGGAGATGGCGCTCGCCATTGCCCGCGAGCTGGGCGAGCACGCCGACATCCATCACGCGGAGGGGACCGACACCGAAGAGCAGGAACGGCTGCTGCGCGACGTGAAGCAATGGGAAGACGGCAGCAACACCGCAAAAGACACGCCCGTGCAATCCAACAAGGCGATCCTGGCCGCCGCCGCGCCGTCGGGCATCGCACTGGCGAGCGAAGCGAACATCCACCTTGTCGCGGGCAGCAACCTCGACCAGGTGACGGGCGGGGACAGCAACCTGAGCGTGGGGCAACGCCTGTGCATGCGCGCAGGGCAGATGCTGTCGGTGTTCGTGCAAACCCTCGGCATGAAACTGATCGCGGCGGCGGGTCGGATACAGATCCAGGCGCAATCGGACGAAGTGGAAATCGGCGCGGCGAAGAAGCTGCTCCTGTATTCGCTCGAAGAAATCGAGATTGCCGCGCCGAAAGTGACGATCCTGGCGCAGGGGGCCGGGGTGGAATACGGCGCGGGCATCGTCAGCCGCACCACCGGGGCGCACGTGCGCCATGCCGCCAACCATGACATGAGCGGCCCGGCCAGCATGACCACGCAACTGCCGGGGATGCCGGCGAGCGGGTTGAAGACCATTCAGCAGATGGCCGTTGCCCAGCGTTCCGGCAAAGCCAGTCCTGAGGCGCAATACGAAGTCCGGAATGCGCAGGGTCAAGCGGAAAGCGGCGGCAGTACGGACAATGCGGGCGCGACTTCCTTGGCACCCGGCAAAGTCATCGAACCGCTTGCGATAGCGATCAACCTACCCGCCAAGGATGAGTAATGGAAGATCAACAGGTACTCCCCAGCGCCACGCGGCGCGTCAAACTGCTTTTTGACAAGAACGGCGACCCCGTCTATCCGGGCGTCAGACGCCCGGAATGCTTCACGCAGAGCGAGCTGGGCGTCTTGCCGCCGAGGGACGTGATCCCGGTCATCTTCGTGCCGGGCATCGCGGGTTCCAACTTGCGGCTGGCGAATGACAGTAAAGAAGAAGTCTGGGTGCCGCCAAACGGGATCAAGGAACCAATTAAAGCGATCTGCATGGCAAACAGATCGCCAGAGGAACGCCAGCGCCTGTTCGACCCGGCGGGCGTCGAGGTCTCTCCCGACGGCGATTGCCCCGTGAGCGACAAGACCTATTGGCTGGACGAAAAGGAAGCCAAACGGCGGGGCTGGGGGGAAGTTCTCGCGCTGAGCTACAACGCCTTCCTGCAACATCTGGAAGTCACGCTGAACGACCAATACACCCG
>JAIRNL010000038.1 GCA_031258035.1 Azoarcus sp.
ACAGGAAGGTATGCCCCCGGCAGGATTTGAACCCGCGACCTTCGGTTTACAAAACCGCTGCTCTACCGACTGAGCTACAAGGGCTTCTCTGGGTGATGCGCAGTGCGCGCGGATTGTAGCCGAAGTCGCGCTATCCGGATACCGCGACCGGATGGATGGGTTGTGGCGTACTTTCAATCTGCCGGGAAAAGGACGCCGAATGCTACAGCCGCCAGACTTTGGCCCCGCCCGCTTCAAGGGCGGCCTTGTCGTGGCGGGACTTGACATCGGTGAAGATGCCGCCCGGCACGAGCTTTCCCAAGAGGCGCTCGGGCGGCATCTGTTGGTAGGCATCATGCGCCACCGCGGCCACGATGGCGGCGGAACGCGGCAGATCGCCCCATTCGCACAGGACGATGCCGTATTCCTGCACGGCATCCTGCGATTCGGCCAGCGGGTCGTGGACATGCACCTTGCAGCCGAACCCCTGCAACTCGCGGATGATATCCACGACCTTGCTGTTGCGCAGGTCGGGGCAGTTTTCCTTGAACGTCAGCCCCAGCACGACGACGTCCGCGCCCTTGACGTTGAAACCGGCATCAATCATCTGCTTGATGGTTTCCGTTGCAACGTATTGCCCCATGCTGTCGTTGATCCTGCGGCCGGCAAGGATGACCTGCGGGTGATAGCCGAGCATTTCGGCCTTGTGCGTCAGGTAGTAGGGGTCGACGCCGATGCAATGCCCGCCGACCAGGCCGGGGCGGAAAGACAGGAAATTCCACTTGGTTCCAGCGGCCCGGAGGACTTCCAGCGTATCGAGGCCGAGACGGTGAAAGATGACGGACAATTCGTTCATCAGCGCGATGTTGAGGTCGCGCTGGGTGTTTTCGATGACCTTGGCCGCTTCGGCGACTTTGATCGAACTGGCTGCGTGCACACCGGCGGCAATGATCGAGGCGTACATGCGTCGCACTGTCTCCAGCGTGCCGGGCGTATCGCCGGAGACGACCTTGACGATGCGGCTGAGGGTGCGTTCCTTGTCGCCGGGATTGATGCGTTCCGGCGAATAGCCGACGAAGAAGTCCTTTTTCCATCTCAGGCCCGATTCACGTTCCAGGATCGGGACGCAGATTTCTTCGGTGGCGCCGGGATAGACCGTGGATTCGTAGACGACGATGGCGCCGCGCTTCAGGTTCTGGCCCACGGTGCGCGAGGCGCTCTCCAGCGGTTGGAAATCGGGTTTGTGCGCCAGATCGACCGGGGTAGGCACCGCGACGATGACGAAGTCCGCGCCGGCAAGCAGCGTCGGGTCGGTGTGGCAACTCAGTTGCGTCGCCATGGCAAGATCGGCGGGCGAAACTTCGCCGGTGGGATCGACGCCCTTGCGATAGGCCGCCACCTTGGCCTCGGATAAATCGAAACCGATGGTCTGGTATTTTTTGCCGAATTCCACAGCCAGGGGCAGGCCCACGTAGCCCAGGCCGACGACCGCGACGGTCTTCTCCCTATTGGGTGTTTTCACGAAAGCATCCTTTGTGATCTTCTACAAGGCTTGAATCAATTTTCTTTTTTCAGTCCCAGGCGGCTCATGAGATCGTAGAGCGAGGGACGACTGATGCCGAGAATTTCCGCCGCGCGCGCGATATTGCCATTGGTCCTGGCCAGCACCCGCACGACGGCCTGCCGCTCGGCGGCTTCGCGCACCTGGCGCAGGTTGAGATGCTCCAGTTCTTCTTCGCCCGCGCTGCCGAGACCGAGGTCGTCGGCGGTGATGCGGTTGCCGTCGGCCATGATGACGGCCCGCTTGATGCAGTTTTCCAGTTCGCGCACATTGCCCGGCCAGGAGTGGGTTTCGATGGCCGCGACGGCGTCCTCGCCGAGCTGGAGCATCCCGCGTCCGTTTTCCTGCGCGAAGCGTTGTACGAAGTGGTGTGCGAGCAGCACCGCGTCGCCGTCGCGCTCGTGCAGGGGCGGAATCGTCACCACGATTTCCGCCAGCCGGTAGAAAAGATCCTCGCGGAACAGGCCGGCCTGTATCTGGGCGCGGAGGTCGCGGTGGGTGGCGCAGACGACACGGACGTCGACCGGGATTTCCTGGCGGCCACCGAGTCGCTCGATCACCCGTTCTTGCAGGAAACGCAGGAGCTTGGCCTGGAGCGGCATGGGCAGGTCGCCGATTTCGTCGAGAAAGAGCGTGCCTTTGTGCGCGGTCTCGATCTTGCCGGGCGTCTGGCGGACGGCACCGGTAAAGGCGCCTTTTTCGTAGCCGAAGAGTTCGCTTTCGAGCAGGGTTTCGGGAATCGCCGCGCAATTGATGGCAATGAACCGTTCCGCCGCGCGCGGCGAGAGCATGTGCAGGCCGCGCGCGAGGACTTCCTTGCCGGTACCGCTGTCGCCGAGAAGGGCCACCGTCACCGAGGCCGAGGCGACCCGCTCGATGGTGCGGCATATCTTCAGCATGCCCGCGTCGCGCGTGAGTAGCCCCACTACCGAACCCGCCCTGACTTGTTGCAGTTTCCGGTTCTCGGCTTGCAGGTCGTGGAGACGGAAGGCGCGCTCGATGGTCAGCGTCAGCAGTTCCGGCTCGAACGGCTTGCTGAAGAAGTCGTAGGCGCCCATGCCGACGGCGCGCACCGCGTTTTCGCGGTCGTGCTGCCCGGTAAGGACGATGATCTTGGTGTCCGGCGCCAAAGCCAGGATCTCGCCGAGCAGGGCGAAACCCTCGCTCACATCGCCGGGCGCGGGCGGCAAACCCAGGTCCATGGTCACTACCGCCGGCTCGAAGCGGCGCATCTGCACGATCGCGCTTTCGCGGTCGTCCGCCACCAGGATCTCGAAACCGTCGAAAGCCCAGCGCATCTGTTTTTGCAGTGCCGGATCATCTTCGACGATCAACAAGGTTCTCTGCTTTTCAGCCATGTTTTTCCCCTGGCTCCGCATGCTTTTCTCCCCCCACCGCATGCAGTCGCGTATGTAAAGGCAACTCGATACCGACTTTCGTGCCGACGCCTTCCGTACTCTCGTATGAAACTTCGCCACCCAATTCACGGATATAGCGGCGGGTTTCGTACACGCCGATCCCCATGCCGCTCGCCTTGGTGGTCTCGAACGGGCGCGACAGGCGTTCTCGAATGAAAGCCTCCGACATGCCGCAGCCGGTGTCTTCCACCACGATGCGCACCCGCTCCTGGCTGCCCGCCTCGAGCGAGATGCGGACATTACCATTTTCGGGCGTGGCTTCGAGGGCATTTTGCACTACATGTCCCAGCACTCGTTCGAGCCGCTCCGAGTGCGCCAGCACCATGAGCGCACCGCCTTCCCGCGGCAAGTCGAGTTCCAGGAGGGGGCGCTGTTCCCGCTTGGCATTGCGGACATTTTCCAGCACTTTTATCAGATTGAGCGCGCGTGGCGGATCAATCGAGCGTTTTTCCTGCAATTGCGCCATCAGGCCGCGCATCCGCGCCTCGACGTGCGCCACCGTTTCGAGCATGTCGGCCTGGAATTCGGGGTTGTCCTTGTGGCGTTCGGCATTGCGCAGCATCAGCGACAGCTGGGCGACGAGATTTTTCAGGTCATGAACGACGAAAGCCGACATGCGGGTGAAAGACTCGAACTTGCGCGCCTCCAGCAGATCCTCGGCCACCAGCATCCGTTCCAGGTCGCTGGCTGCCTGATGGCGGGCGGTCTTGAGCAGGTCGAGGACTTCCCAGTTGATCTCGAAGCGCGTCCGCGGGGCGGCGAGCATGACGAAGCCGATCAGCCCCTTGCCGCCAGTGAGCGGAATCAGCAACCAGGCATCGGGAAACGTCGTCGCCAGCCAGTCCGGCAACACCAGGTCGGGGTAAGCCGCCGGGTTGCGGCGATACTCTTCGAGATTGATGACCCAGTCCCGCGCGCGCATGAAGTGCAGCAGGGGGCTGTCGGCGGTCTCCGTCACTTCCGCCACGGGGTAGTTGACCCGACCGTGGATCGTATAGCAACCGTCTTCCTCCATCCCGCTTCGCAGCCACAGCACGCCACCGGGGCTTTCCACCAGGTTGGCGAGCGCGGTCACGACCGACTGGCCGAGGTCGACCTGGCCATCGGCCGCCGACAACGATTTGGTAAAGCGCAGCCACTCGGTACGATAGTCGTAGCGGTAAGGAAACAGATGTTTGCTGATGAAGACCCTCAGCTTGGCACGCTGCGACGACGACGACATGAAAAACGCCAGCAGCAGCAGTGCCGCGAACAGCAACATGATCTGCAACGCATGCCCCCACTCGCCGCCGAAGTAGCGCACGTAGTAGCCGGCGCTGGACACCACGAGCAGATAGACCCCGGAGAGGCCCAGCGCCGTGGAATGAAAAACCGCCTCGCGCGACAGGGATATGCGCAGCGACCACGACGGGTTGCGCGCGCCCGAGACCGCCACCAGCGGAATGATCAAGGCATGGACGGGGCCGCGCACGGCCCAGATGACGGGGTTCGGACGCCCGAACAGAAACGCATCGGCGAACAGATAAAGCTCGAACATGTAGGCGGCGCCGAGCCCCATGCACAAGGGCTTCAGCGCCCAGCGCATGTCCGGCGCGACGTTGCGATAGAGTTGCTCTATCAGCACCAGCCCCAGCACCGAGGCAGCCAGCAGGCCGCCGAGGTTCAACTTGAGCGCCGATTCGTCCGGCGCCAGGGAAAAGGCGATGGCGATCACCCCGAGCGCCTGGGCGCCCATCATCACGAGCGCGGCGGCAAGGAAGCGGTTCCAGCTCCGCCCCAGTATCGGACGCAACAAAAGCAGCAGAAAAACGAGCCAGCCCCCGGTACGCAACACATCCAGGCTCGCCGGCCAGAGATAGCGTTCCACCGAAGGGCTGCGCGCATACCAGAGGCTCGCCAGCGCCCAGCCGCAAGACAGGGCCACCGTCAGCAGCAGGCAGCCACCGACCAGCGCGCCGCGCCAGGCCGCGTACAGATAGAGCGCGAAACCGGCGAAAACGACCGCGGTCAAGCCGTAGCCCCGGAACGCGAAATCCGCCAATGTCAGGGATTCATTCATTCTGTTGCCGCCACAAGATGTAACCGGCAGCAATCTTGCCACATATCGGCGCCCCGCTCATTGCGCGCCCCAGCAGGCTGGTGAGAAACGCCGAACACTTTGTGTTGGGCGGTTTATGAGGCTGTGTAAGGCCAGAAACATAGTGCGCTCGCTCACTGAAAGGAAGAGCGGTGCGCCGGAAGATCGCAAGCTGCTCCGCCAGATTGGGGCGGTAGCCCACCCCGTCCATCTTTTGATGGATCGCGCCTATGAAGGGGATGAAACCCAGTAACTGGCGCTTGTTTAGTCCCAGCGTTTGACGATATTTTGGCGGACATTCCCGGCAACTACCCCTACCTCCATCCCACCGTAGACGAGATCGACGAGATCGTCCCGCTGCCGCCTGCGCCGCTGCCGCCGTGGGACGAGAAGATCCAACTCCAGAAAGACTGGGAATCCGCCGACCCCTCTCCGTCATTCCGCGCGGAGTCGCGGAATGACAATCAGGGGCGCTTCGCCGCGCTTGCGCGGAAGGCGCGAGGGAGGTGTCATGACGGTGCACGCATGTGGCATGATGACAACCCGCCGCGGCACAAATGCCGAATCCGGAACATGGGAGAAGACGAAATGACGCAAGCCAAACGGGTCTTCATCAATTACAACAGCCGCGATGCCGGGCAAGCCAAATACCTTGCCGACATCCTGATGCGCCGCGGGATAACGGTTTACCTGGACACGCAAGAGACGACCCCCGGAAAATCCGTCCCTCTTTTCGAACTGACCAAAGGCATCCTCGCTTCCGATGTTTTCATCGTCTGCGCCGGCCCTGAGGGCATCAGCCCGACATGGCAACATCGGGAACAAGAAATTGCCGCATCCCTGCCCGTCAAGGGTAAGGATCTGCAAACTATCCTCGTCGCCTTGCCCGCCGCGAAGTACGACGAGCTTGACCCGGCGATACTGGCCTTGCAGACGCGCACGGCTGTCCATTTCAAACAAGGCATCGGGAACGAGCCGGAAAAGCTGCGCGGGCTCATCAGGGCGATCACGGGCCAGGAACCGGAACACCTGGAGAAAAGCCCTCCGCCTGAAGGCACGGTCAACCCCTATCGCGGCCTGAAACCTTTCGACGTGGAAGACGAACAATGGTTTTTCGGGCGCAAGCGCCTGACGGACGATCTCATCGCGCGGCTCGACACCGCGATCGAGAAGCGCGAAAGGCGCCTGCTCATCCTCGTGGGCGCTTCGGGCAGCGGCAAATCTTCCCTGGCGCGGGCGGGCCTGCTCGCCCGCCTGCAAAGAGGTGACGCCATCGAGGGGAGCAGGAATTGGAAATACGCGCGCCTGCGGCCCGGCGCGAATCCGCTCCAGGCACTGGCGGACGCGGTTTCCGCGGCGCTGGGGCTGGGCTTTGAGGGTAGGCGCGCTTTTTGGGCGACTTTATCCGGCGCTGTCCCCGAAAAGGAAGAAAGCCGGAATATCCTCCATTGCGCTGTGCCTGCTGACAACCGGCTCGTCCTGCTCGTGGATCAATTCGAGGAGATTTTCACCCTCTGCGCCAACACGGATGCGCGGCGCGTTTTCGTCGAAAACCTGCTGTTCGCCGCCAATGCCACCGGACAATCTTCCGACGGCCCGACGGTCGTCATCCTGACCCTGCGCAACGATTTCACGCACCGGCTGGGGGAGTTTCCGGGCATTGCCGATATATTCGACGCTTGCCAGACGTCGGTCTTCCCCATGAACGACGACGAATTGCGCAGCGCCATCCGCCTGCCCGCGCTGGACACCGGCTGCGATTTCGGCGAGCCCCTGGTCGACAAGATCCTGAAGGACGCCCAAATCCACGGGGGCTGCCTGCCCCTGCTGCAAGTCGCCCTGCAAGTGCTGTGGAACACCTGCCGGGCGCGAGGCCAGATGGAGCTTACTTTCGAGGCTTACGAACGGATCGGCGGGCTGGCGGGGGCGCTCTCGGGCGAGGCCGATGCAACCTACAAAGGGCTTGACAACGACGCGCAAAAGATCGCCCGCCATGTCTTCCTGCAACTGGTGGTGCGGCAGCCCGACCCCTGGACGCGGGAAGCGCGCCAAAGCGCCACGCTGTCGGCACTGTGCCCCGACGGGCAAGACCCGGCGGCGCTCAGGGCGATCCTCCACAGGCTGGCCGATGGCGGCCTGCTGGTCATCGACAGGGAGGCGGGCGCGGAGGACCCCACGGTCGACCTCATCCACGAAGCGCTCATCGAACATTGGGGCTACTTGCGCGATTGGGTCGAGCAAAGCAAGAAGCACTTCCGGGAATACAAAAAAATCCAGCAGGATGCGCAACGCTGGGAAGAGCACGAACGAAATCCCGATTACCTGTATCACGGCCTGCCGCTGGAGATCGCGGAAAGGTGGCGCGATGAGAACAAGGAATCCCCTGAGGGGCTGTCGTTGAATGAGCAGGAGAGCGCGTTCCTGGAAGCGGGGCAGGCGCGGCGCGAGACGGCGATTGCGGAAAAGCAGGCGGCGGAGAAAAGGCGGATGGCACGCTTGCGGCGGCAGGTAGTGGGTTTTGCCGCGCTCGCGCTTGCGGCGCTTTTTGGGGCGGCGGTGTCTTACTGGCAATGGCAGGAAAGTGACCGCCAGCGCGCCATTGCGGACGCGCGCCGCCTGGCTTCTGCATCCTTGAACGAACAGGACAGGCGTTTCGATTTGAGCCTGTTATTGGCGGTGGCGGCCACGCAGGAAGGGACGGCGGGGTCGGTGGTGGAAGGTTACAGTGCGCTCCTTACTGGGCTGCAATCGCACCCGCGGCTTGTTTCGCATTTGCATGGGCATGCTGACATGGTGAATCAAGCCGCTTTCAGCCCGGATGGCCGCCTTCTCGCTTCGACAAGCGAGGATAAAACCGTCCGCCTCTGGGACGTCGAGCGTCGCCAGCTTCTGGGAGAACTGCGCGGGCATGAGGGCCCTGTCAGGCATGTGTCTTTCAGCCCAGATGGCCGCCTTCTCGCTTCGGCAGGCAGCGATGACACCGTCCGCCTCTGGGACGTCGAGCGTCGCCAGCTTTTGGGGGAACTGCGCGGGCATGAGGGCTTTGTCCATCATGTGACTTTCAGCCCGGAGGGCCGCCTTCTCGCTTCGGCAAGCGAGGATAAAACCATCCGCCTCTGGGACGTCGAGCGTCGCCAGCCTCTGGAAGAACTGCGCGGACATGAGGGCCCTGTCTGGCATGTGTCTTTCAGCCCGGATGGCCGCCTCCTCGCTTCGGCAAGCTCGGATAAAACCATCCGCCTCTGGGATGTCTCCCCCGCATCCTGGCTGGCGCGCGCCCGCGCCGTCGCCAACCGCAACATGACCCACCAGGAATAGCGCGGATTCATGGGCGAGCGCCCCTACCGGAAGATTTTCGCGGATTTACCCGAGGAGCCCTGAACGGGCACGACACAGGAGAAACACATGGAAGCCAAATCAAAA
>JAIRNL010000039.1 GCA_031258035.1 Azoarcus sp.
TACTACGCGGCGCGGATGATTACCGAGCAGATCGGCGAGAGCGGACAATACACACAGATCCAGCCTGCGATCACGATCCTGATCACGGACTTCGTGCTGGTTCGGGAAAACGCGCGCTATCACAACCGCTACCGGCTGCACGATCCCGAAACGGGTTCGACATTTACGGAGCATCTCGAGATACACACGCTGGAGCTGCCGAAGGTGAAAGAAGACGACCACACGGCGTTATGGGACTGGCTGGAATTTCTGAAGGCGGAAAGCGAGGAGGAACTGGCTATGCTGGCTGACAAGAACGAAGGCGTCAAAAAGGCGGCGACGAGGCTGATCGCACTTTCCGCCGACGAAGCCGCCCGCGCGCTCCACGAGGCGCAGGCCAAGGCCCGGCGTGATCACTTCGCGCAACTTGCGAGCGCGAGGCAGGAAGGCTGCGAGGAAGGCGAAACGCGGGGCCGTCGCGCGACGGCACAAAGCCTTCTGCGGCTGGGCATTTCCGTGGAGACGATCATCACGGCGACGGGGCTCCCCAGAGAAGAAATCCTTGTATTACAGATGCAGGGACGGCAGACGTAAAACCCGTTTCACGTCCGGAGAGGCGCGCGCATCCCTGGCCGGGATTCGCTGACAGGCGTTGCATCAATGCGCATGCCGAACTGATTTTCCTCGCCCTCGGGATCGAATCCGGACAAAGCCTGAGCGGCGCGATCCGGCTGAGCATCGCCCGCGTCCAGTTGCAATATCTGGAAAAGCGACTGGCTCGGCTCGACTGTACAGGCGTGGTGAAGGTGGTGTGACAGGGGCGGGTTGTGGTTCGACAAGAGGTAGGCCGCGCCCGGATGACACATGGCGGGCGCGCGACAGAGCCTGCCGCGCGCCCGCCGTGCGGGGCTCAGGAGGGCCGGCTGCTCAGGGCAGCAGATCCTTGATGCCGTCGCGCTCTTCGAGCAGTTCGTTCAGCGTCCTGGTCATGCGTTCGCGTGAGAATTCGTCGATCTCCAGCCCTTGGACGATCTTGTATTCGCCGCCTTCGGTGGTGACCGGGAAGCCGTAGATGATGCCTTCGGGGATGCCGTAGGAGCCGTCGGAGGGCACGCCCATCGTCACCCATTCGCCCTTCGAGCCGAGCGCCCAGTCGCGGATGTGGTCGATGGCGGCGTTGGCCGCCGAGGCCGCGGACGACAGGCCGCGCGCTTCGATGATGGCCGCGCCCCGCTTGCCGACGGTGGGCAGGAAGGTGTCCCTGTTCCAGGCGTCGTCGTTTATCAGGGATTTGATCGCTTCGCCGCCGGCGGTGGCGAAGCGGTAGTCGGCGTACATCGTCGGCGAGTGGTTGCCCCATACAGTCAGGTTCTTCAGGGTGGAAACCGGACGGCCCGATTTCGCGGCCAGTTGCGACAGGGCGCGGTTGTGGTCGAGGCGCAGCATGGCGGTGAAATTCCTGGCTGGGATGCGGCCGTATTTCAGCGCGATTTCCTTGGCGATGTAGGCGTTGGTGTTACACGGGTTGCCGACGACCAGCACTTTGCAGTCGGGGTCGGCGTATTGGCCGATGGAGGCGCCCTGGACGGTGAAGATCTTGGCGTTTTCGGTGAGCAGATCCTTGCGCTCCATGCCGGGGCCGCGCGGGCGGGCGCCGACGAGCAGCGCGACCTTGGCGTCCTTGAAGGCGACATCGGGGTCGTCGGTGGCGGTTACGCCAGCCAGGAGCGGGAATGCGCAATCGTCCAGTTCCATGATGACGCCCTGGGCGGCTTTTTGCGCTTGCGGCAGGTCGAGCAGTTGCAGGATGACGGGTTGATCCTTGCCGAGCATTTCGCCGCTGGCGATGCGGAACAGCAGGGCGTAGCCGATCTGGCCTGCGGCGCCGGTCACGGCGACGCGCACTGGGGTTTTACTCATGGGTGCTCCTCCCTCATGTGTGACGTTGGTGGTTGGTTCGTTTTTCGCGGCACGGAACGTGGACGGGATTTGCCCGGAGCACGAAACCGAAGCCAGAGGATGTTAGTGGCAGATGGCTTCCCATGTCAAATTGGTGTTATATGTCTTATATAAGACAAATGATGCCCTATGGACGGTGCCGGCTTTTTATGCTCAAATCACCGCATGTTACGTGTATCGCCCACTTTCAGCCCCCTCTACCGACAGATCAAGTCCCTGATTCTACAGGCGCTTGAAGTCGGAGAGTGGCGTCCAGGCCAGGTCATCCCCAGCGAGCAGGAACTGGCTGCGCGATTCAATGTTTCCCAGGGCACGGTGCGCAAGGCCATCGACGAGATGGCCGCGGACAATATTCTGGTGCGTAGACAGGGCAAGGGCACTTACGTGGCCTCGCACAACGACCCGCGCCAGATGTACCGTTTTTTGCGCCTGGTGCCGGAAGAGGGCGACCTGACCCACCCCCGGAGCGTGCCGATCGACTGCTGGCGCGCCAAGGCGGGGCAGGAAGCCGCGCGCCTGCTGGCTGTCAGTCCGGGCACGCCGATCATCATCCTGCGCCGGGTGCTCCAGTTCGAGCAAAAACCGATCGTGGCGGACGAAATCTACCTGCCGGAAGAAATCTTCCAGGGGCTCGACCTGGAGATGTTGCAAGGCTGGAACAGTTCGCTTTATTCGCTGTTCGAGACCCGCTTCGGGCTGCGCATGATCCGCGCCCAGGAGCGCATCCGCGCCGTGGCCGCCGACCGGGATGCCGCGGCGCTGCTCCAGGTGGAGGAAGGTACGCCGCTCCTGTCGGTCGAGCGGGTGACTTACACATACGACGATAAACCGGTGGAGTGGCGTCGTGGGGTGTATTCGACGGTTGGGCATTATTATCTGAATGACCTGACCTGATGAGGGGAAGCGTCCGGCCGCCGGTTCGGCCAAAGACGTGCGTTTTTGTTTTGAACTCGTGGCGGTTCCAACCGCTCTTGCTGGAGGAGGGAGTTTTTCATGACGGAAGCGATAGTAAGCAAACCGGCGGCGAGGCCCAGGCCGAAGTACCTGAATGCCGTCAGGATACGATTGCCATTGCCGGGCATTGTCTCCATCCTGCACCGGGTCAGCGGGGCAGGTCTCTTTTTTCTGCTGCCTTTCCTGCTCTGTTTGCTCGACAAGAGCCTGACGTCGTTCAGCGAGTTCGTGGAGATCGTCTCCCACCCGCTCGTGAAGCTCTTGTTGCTGGGATTGCTGTGGGCTTATCTGCATCATTTCTGTGCCGGCATCCGCTTTTTGCTGCTCGATGTCCACAAAGGGCTGGATTTGCCGTGCGCGCGCCGCTCCTCCTACATCGTGCTGGCCGTGAGCCTGGCGCTTACTTTCATCATCGGGGTGAAATTATGGTGAACCGTCATATCGTGGGCGCCCACTACGGCCTGAAAGACTGGCTGGCCCAGCGCGTCACCGCCATCTACATGGCGCTCTTCACGCTCGTTTTCGCCGTGCGCCTGTCGTGCCTGCCCGAGCTGGATGCCTTAGCCTGGCAGGGCTTGTTCGCGTCGCCGTTTACCCGGTTTTTCGGCTTCATCTTCGCCCTGTCGCTCTTCTATCACGCCTGGGTCGGCGTGCGCGACATCTGGATGGATTACGTGAAGCCGCCCGGCGTGCGCCTGGCTCTGCACCTGATAACTCTCTTGCTGCTCATCGGTTATGCCGGATGGGCTGTGCATATTCTCTGGAGACCGTGAGCGTGAACGTCGCAAAACGTATTTTCGATGCGGTTATCGTCGGCGCGGGCGGCGCCGGCCTGCGCGCCGCGCTGCAACTGTCCGAGGCGGGGCTGAAAACCGCCGTGCTCTCCAAGGTGTTCCCGACCCGCTCGCACACCGTCGCCGCGCAGGGCGGGGTGGCGGCTTCGCTGGGCAACTCCACCGAGGATCACTGGCACTGGCACATGTACGACACCGTCAAGGGCTCGGACTGGCTCGGCGACCAGGATGCGATCGAGTTCATGGTACGCAAGGCCAACGAGGTGGTGATCGAACTCGAACACTACGGCATGCCGTTCGACCGCACCGACAACGGCAAGATCTACCAGCGTCCGTTCGGCGGGCACTCGATGAATTACGGCAAGGCGCCGGTGATGCGCTCCTGTGCGGCGGCCGACCGCACGGGCCATGCCATGCTGCACGCGCTCTATCAGCGCAACGTGCGCGCGCACACGCAGTTCTTCGTCGAATGGATGGCGCTCGATCTGCTGCGCGACGCCGATGGCAATGTGCTGGGCGTCGTCGCGCTCGAACTGGAAACCGGCGAGGTGTCGATTTTCCACGCGAGGGCGACGATCTTCGCCACCGGCGGCTCGGGCCGCATTTTTTATTCCTCGACCAATGCCTTCACCAATACCGGCGATGGCCTGGGCATGGCGGCGCGCGCCGGGATTCCACTCGAAGACATGGAGTTCTGGCAATTCCACCCCACCGGCGTGGCGGGGGCCGGCGTGCTCATTACCGAAGGGGTGCGCGGCGAGGGCGGCATGCTGCGCAATGCCAGCGGCGAGCGCTTCATGGAACGCTACGCGCCCAACCTCAAGGATCTGGCTTCGCGCGACGTGGTCTCCCGCTCGATGGTGACGGAGATCAACGAAGGGCGCGGCTGCGGGCCGGACAAGGATCACGTGATGCTCGACATCACCCATCTCGATCCGGCCAAGATCATGAAGCGGCTGCCCGGCATCCGGGAGATTTCCATCCAGTTCGCCGGCGTCGACCCGATCAGGGCGCCGATTCCCGTGGTGCCGACCTGTCACTACCAGATGGGCGGCATTCCGACCAACTACAAGGGGCAGGTGGTGGCGCCCAGGGACGGCAACCCGAACAGTCCCGTGCCCGGTTTCTATGCCGCGGGCGAATGCGCCTGTGCCTCGGTGCATGGCGCCAACCGGCTGGGGACGAATTCGCTGCTCGACCTGCTGGTGTTCGGCAAATCGGCGGGCGAATCCGTGGTCGCGGATTTCAAGGCCGGCAACCTGAGCCTGAGGCCGCTGCCGACGGATGTCGCCGAACGGACGCTGGCGCGCCTTGCCCGGCTGGAATCGCAAAAGGACGGCAATGCCGTGCCCGAGGTGCGGCTGGCCATGCAGCGCACCATGCAGAAACATGCCGGGGTGTTCCGCTTCAAGGATTTGCTCAAGGAAGGCGTGACCCGCATCCTGGAAGTGGCCGAGAGCGCCAGGACAACCTGCATCCAGGACAAATCCAGGGTGTGGAACACCGCGCGCCAGGAAGCCCTCGAACTGGACAACCAGATCGAGGTCGCCAAGGCGACGATGATTTCGGCGGAGGCGCGCAAGGAGTCGCGCGGCGCGCACGTCCGCGACGACGCGCCGGACACCCCCGAGCATCCGAACGGGCGCGACGACCAGAACTGGCTCAAGCATACCCTGTGGTTCAGCGCCGACAACCACCTGGAATACAAGCCGGTGAGCCTGAAACCGATGTCCCACGATGTCGAGCCGATTGCGCTTGCCAAGCGGACTTACTGAGCGCGGGAGAAGAACACATGAGCAAACGTACCGTTCGATTCAAAATCTACCGCTACGACCCGGACAAGGATGCCGCGCCCTATATGCAGGACATCTCGGTCGAGCTCGACGCCACCGACAAGAAACTGCTCGATGCCCTGGTGCGGCTCAAGGCCAAGGACGACAGCCTGTCGTTTCGCCGCTCCTGCCGCGAGGGCGTGTGCGGGTCGGATGCGATCAACATCAACAACAAAAACGGGCTGGCTTGCCTGACCGATATCGACAGCCTGAAGCAGCCGGTCGTGCTGCGGCCCCTGCCGGGCCTGCCGGTGATCCGCGACCTGATCGTGGACATGACGCAGTTCTTCAAGCAGTACCATTCGATCAAGCCCTATCTCATCAACGACGACCCGCCGCCCGAGCGCGAACGCCTGCAAAGCCCGGAAGAGCGCGAGGAACTCAATGGGCTTTACGAATGTATCCTGTGCGCGTGCTGCTCGACGGCCTGTCCGTCGTTCTGGTGGAACCCGGACAAGTTCGTCGGCCCCTCGGGCCTGTTGAACGCCTATCGCTTCATCGCCGATACGCGCGACCAGGCAACCAGCGAGCGTCTGGACAATCTGGAAGATCCGTACCGGCTGTTCCGTTGCCACACGATCATGAGCTGTGTCGACGTGTGCCCGAAGAGCCTGAATCCGACCCGGGCCATCGGCAAGATCAAGGATCTGATGGTTCGCCGGGCGATCTGAGCGATGGCAGTCAACAGAGGGCGCGTGCGCTGGCAGTGCCGCAGATCGTTGCTCGAACTCGATCTGGTGCTGGCGCGCTTTCTGGAGACGGAATTCGATCGTCTGAACGACGATCAACTGGCTGATTTCGAAGACCTGTTGCGTTGCGACGACCACGACCTCTGGGCGATGGTCAGCGGCGGCAGGCCCTGCGAAATCGACCGCTGGCAGGAAATGGTCGCGCGGTTGCGCCAACGCTGAAAGGCGGCGGCGCAGCTGCGATGGCCATGTGAGACGAGTGTTTTAACACGGGGCAAGCGCGATCCCGCCATTCGTGGCGGGATCAGCCAGACTCCACACCAGTAAAAAAGGAAGGAGACCACATGAGCACAAATCAACGCACTGCGAGCCTGACCGTCGATGGCAAGACCGTCGACTTTCCCGTCTTGACCGGCACCCACGGCAACGATGTCATAGACATCCGTCCCCTGGGCGGCAAGACCGGGCTTTTCACCTACGATCCCGGTTTTCTCTCGACCGCGAGTTGCCGTTCCGCCATCACCTTCATTGATGGCGACAAAGGCGAACTGCTCTACCGCGGCTACCCCATCGAGCAACTGGCTGAAAAATGCAATTTCCTCGAAGTCGCCTATTTGCTGCGCACTGGCGAACTCCCGGGCGCGGCGGAAAAGGCGGAGTTTGAAAACACCATCCGCCACCACACCCTGGTGCACGACCAATTGACCCGCTTCTACAACGGCTTCCGGCGCGACGCGCATCCGATGGCGGTCATCATCGGCGTGGCCGGGGCGCTGTCCGCCTTCTATCACCAAGGGATGGACTATTCCAACGTCGAGCACCGCGATGTCTGCTTCAACCGCATCATCGCCAAGCTGCCGACCATCGTCGCGCTCGCCTACCGCTACAACACCGGGCTGCCGTTCATGTATCCGCGCAACGACCTGGGCTACGCGGAAAACTTCATGTACCAGATGTTCGGCGTGCCGTGCGAAGAGTACAAACCCAACCCCGTGTTGGCGCATGCGCTCGATGTCATCTTCACCCTGCACGCGGATCACGAGCAGAACGCCTCCACCTCCACCGTGCGCCTTGCCGGTTCGAGCGGCGCCAACCCCTTTGCCTGCGTCGCGGCGGGCATCTCGTGCCTGTGGGGGCCGGCGCATGGCGGCGCGAACGAAGCCTGCCTCAAGATGCTGGAAGAAATCGGCGACGTTTCCCGCGTCGGCGAATACATCGAGCGCGCCAAGGACAAGAGCGACAGCTTCAAGCTGATGGGCTTCGGCCACCGCGTCTACAAGAACTTCGATCCGCGCGCCAAGCTGATGGGCAAGGTCTGCGCCAACGTGCTTGCCGAACTGGGGCTGGAAAACGACCGCCTCTTCAAGCTTGCCAAGGCGCTCGAAAAGATCGCGCTCGAAGACGACTACTTCATCGAGAAGAAGCTCTACCCGAACGTGGACTTCTACTCCGGTATCGTCCAGAAAGCGATCGGCATTCCCACCGCCATGTTCACTTGCATCTTCGCCCTGGCGCGCACGGCGGGGTGGCTGGCTCAGTGGGAAGAGATGATTACCGATCCGGAATACAAGATCGGGCGTCCGCGCCAGCTTTACGTGGGCGCGGCGCGGCGCAACGTCCCGGACATCGGGGCGCGTTGAACATGGACGCAGACAAAGACGGAAAACAGCGCGGAACTTGACGCCGACTTCCGGGATGGCCGTGGGTATTGCGGTCGTCCCGTTTTTTCTTGCGTCGCCTTCCCATTCACAAAACGACGAAGGGTACGACACGCTCCGTGACGGTATGCCAGGTGTTGTCTGGAGAATTCGATGGTTGATCTGCAAAAGCACATTTCCGAAAGTTTCTCGGCCCAAGGTCTGATGACCACTCTGGGCGCCGAACTCACGCTGGTCGCGTCTGGGGAGGTTCACATTGTGCTTTTTCCACGTCCGGCCCTTTCTCAGCAGCACGGCTACATTCATGCCGGCGCCTTGACCAGCGTGCTTGATAGCGCCTGTGGTTACGCAGCCTTGACTGTCGCACCGACGGGGATGGACGTTCTTACCGTTGAGTTCAAGATCAACTTCATTCGGCCCGCAATCGCAGACCGGTTCGTGGCTGTCGGCAAGGTTAAAAAGGCGGGCAGGACACTGACGGTATGCCAAGGTGAAGTGCTCGGTGAGCAAGGTTCGCACCGGGAGACCATCGCGGTCATGCAAGCCACGATCATCAATATCCCGGGTAACACCCAACAATTCATTCAACCGGACGCGCCAACGCGCGCCGGTTGATTCAACGACATGTCTCGCAAAGGACGGGTGGTCAACATGAAAGAGAAAGAACTCCAGGGAACCTCTTACTTATACGGCTCCAACGCGCCGTTCATCGAAGAACTCTACGAAAACTACCTTGCCGATCCCGCCTCGGTCAGCGAAAACTGGCGCGCGCATTTCGACCGCCTCCAGGCGCAGGCGGGCGCGGCGGTGCGCGACGTGGCGCATGGCCCGATCATTGCCGCCTTCGAGCAGATGGCCAAACGCGGCCCGGTGCGCACCACCAATGCCGAAGGCGACAACAAATTGCAGGCGGACGTGTTGCAGCTGATCGCCGCCCACCGCTATCTCGGCAACCGCCGAGCCAGCCTCGATCCGCTCAAGCGCGGCGAGCGGGCGCAGATCCCCGAGCTTGAGCCCTCGTACTACGGCTTCACCGAGGCCGACCTCTCCAAAACCTTCAACGTCGGCTCCTTCAAGGGCTTCCCAGGGGATCGAGCCAGCCTGCGCGAAATCCTCGAAGCTCTGCGCCAGACCTACTGCGGCTCCATCGGCGTCGAATACCTGCACATCACCGACGCCAGCCAGCGAAGCTGGATACAGAACCGTCTCGAAGGCGTCCGGGCCACGCCGGACTTTTCGCCCGAAGCCAAGCGCCACATCCTGGAGCGCGTCACCGCCGCCGAAACACTCGAACGCTACCTGCACACCCGCTACGTCGGGCAGAAGCGATTCTCGCTCGAAGGCGGGGAATCCTCGATCGTCGCCATGGACGAAATCATCCGCGTCGCGGGCAGCCTGGGCGTGGCGGAGAGCGTCATCGGCATGGCGCACCGGGGCCGCCTCAACCTGCTGGTCAACATCCTGGGCAAATCGCCCTCGATGCTCTTTTCCGAATTTGAAGGCAAGACCACGGTCGACCTCAGCGCGGGCGATGTCAAATACCACATGGGCTTCTCCAGCGATGTCATGACGCCGGGCGGCCCCATGCACCTCGTCCTCGCCTTCAACCCCTCGCACCTGGAAATCATCAACCCGGTCGTGCAAGGCTCGGTCTATGCGCGCCAGACCCGTCGCGGCGACGCCGCCAAGGGGCAGGTCCTGCCGATCCTGATCCACGGCGACGCCGCCGTGGCCGGGCAGGGCGTCAACCAGGAAATGCTTAACTTCTCCCAGACGCGCGGCTACGGCACGGGCGGCACCGTACACCTGGTCATCAACAACCAGATCGGCTTCACCACGTCCGATCCGCGCGACCTGCGCTCCTCCCTCTACTGCACGGACATCTTCAAGCTCGTCGAAGCCCCGATCTTCCACGTAAACGGCGACGATCCGGAAGCCGTGGCCTTCGTGACCCGGCTGGCGGTCGAATTCCGGCAGGAATTCAAAAAAGACGTCGTGGTCGATGTCTTCTGCTTCCGCAAACTCGGCCACAACGAACAAGACGAGCCGATGGTCACCCAGCCGCTGATGTACCACATCATCCAGAAGCATCCGGGCACCCGCAAACTCTACGCCGACCGTCTCGTGGCCGAAGGCACGCTCGCTGCCGATGAACCCGACAAAATGATCGCCGGATACCGCGAACACCTCGACCGCGGCGAGCTGCTCTACAACCCGGTGCTCTCCGGCCACAACCGCCAGTTCTCGGCGGAATGGTCGCCCTTCCTCAAGCAGTCCTACACCGACGAAGCCCATACCGCGATCCCGGTGCAGGAAATCCGCCGCCTTGCCGAAGCCCTCACCACCGTCCCGGAAGACTTCGTCCTCCATTCGCGGGTCAAGAAAATCATCGACGACCGCATCGCCATGGGGCGCGGCGAGCTTCCCATCGACTGGGGCATGGGCGAAAACCTCGCCTATGCCAGCCTGCTCGCGCAGGGCTTCGGCGTGCGCATTTCGGGCGAAGACGTCGGTCGCGGCACCTTCTTTCATCGCCATGCCGTGCTGCACGACCAGAAGCGCCAACAATGGGACGAAGGCATCTTCGTCCCCCTCGCCCACATCCAGGAAAACCAGGCCCGCTTCCAGTGTTTCGATTCGGTGCTCTCCGAAGAAGGCGTGCTCGCCTTTGAATACGGCTACGGCACCACCGAACCGAACGAACTTGTCGTCTGGGAGGCCCAGTTCGGCGACTTCCTCAACGGCGCGCAGGTGGTGATCGACCAATTCATCTCCTCGGGAGAAGCCAAGTGGGGCCGGATCACCGGCCTGACCCTGCTGCTGCCGCACGGCTACGAAGGGCAGGGGCCGGAACACACCTCCGCCCGCCTGGAGCGTTTCATGAACATGGCGGCGGAAAACAACTGGCAGATCTGCGTGCCGAGCACGCCCGCGCAAATTTTCCACCTGCTGCGCCGCCAGATGCTGCGCAAACTGCGCAAGCCCTTGGTGGTCATTTCGCCGAAATCGCTGTTGCGCCACAAGGAAGCGGTGTCGACGCTCGATGAACTCGCCAATGGCGGCTTCCAGACCGTGATCCCGGAAACCGACGACCTCGACCGCAAGAAAGTCCGGCGCGTCGTGCTGTGCCAGGGCAAGCTCTACTACGAACTGCTCGCCCACCGCCGCGAACAGAAAATCACCAATGCCGCGCTGGTGCGGATCGAACAGCTTTACCCTTTCCCGGCCGAGGCGTTCGCCGAGGCGATCGAGCAGTTCCCCAATGCCCATGAAGTCGTGTGGTGCCAGGAGGAACCGCGCAACCAGGGCGCCTGGTACTGGCTTGCTTCCCGCCAGCACCTGGCCAACGTGCTCGGCACGCGGCGCAAGCTGTTGCTGGTCAGCCGGCCGGCTTCGGCTTCGCCCGCGGTCGGCTACCATGCCAGGCACGTGCAACAACAAAAGGACGTGGTCGAACACGCTTTCGGTCCCATCCAGGACACCACGCCGCAATCACCCAATAATCCATAAGCAGAAGAGAGAGGAGACACTCATGCTGATCGAAGTCAAAGTACCGCAACTGTCCGAATCCGTGTCCGAGGCCACGCTCGTGTCCTGGCACAAGAGAGCTGGCGAGGCGGTCACGCGGGACGAAAATCTGATCGACATCGAAACCGACAAGGTGGTGCTGGAGACACCGGCCCCCACCGACGGGGTGCTGGTCGAACTGCTCAAGGGCGATGGCGAGACCGTGACCTCGGGCGACCTGATCGCCCGCATCGACACCGAAGCCAAAGCCGCCGCGGGCACCGCCGCTGCCGCGCCTGCCGGGAAGGGCGAGACGCCCGCGCCCGGCGCGGCGGGCGAGCCCAGTCCGGCGGCGCGCAAAATCCTGGAAGAAAAGGGCGTTTCCGTCTCCGAAGTGAGCGGAAGCGGCCGTGGCGGGCGCGTGACCAAGGAGGACGCCGTTGCGGCCAAGGCGGCGGTAGCGGCAAAACCGGCGGTCGCGGCCGCCCCCGTGCCGGCGGTGACGATCGCTGGCGACCGCCCCGAAGAGCGGGTGCCCATGACCCGCCTGCGCGCCCGCATCGCCGAACGCCTGATCCAGTCCAAGAACGAAAACGCCATCCTCACCACCTTCAACGAAGTGAACATGGCGCCCGTGATGGCCCTGCGCAAGCAATACGGCGAGAAGTTCGAGAAAGCCCACGGCGTGCGCCTCGGCTTCATGGGCTTTTTCGTCAAGGCCGCCGTGGCGGCGCTCAAGCGTTACCCCATCCTGAACGCTTCCATCGACGGCAGCGACATCATCTACCACGGCTACATCGACATCGGCATCGCCGTGGGCAGCCCGCGCGGTCTGGTCGTGCCCATCCTGCGCAACGCCGAACTGCTCTCCGTGGCCGAAATCGAACTGAAGATCGCCGAATTCGGCGCCAAGGCCAAGGACGGCAAGCTCTCGATCGAAGAGCTTACCGGCGGCACCTTCTCCATTTCCAACGGTGGCGTATTCGGCTCGATGATGTCCACCCCCATCATCAACCCGCCGCAATCAGCCATCCTCGGCATCCACGCCACCAAGGATCGCCCCGTCGCGGAAAACGGACAGGTCGTCATCCGCCCGATCAACTACCTCGCCCTCTCCTACGACCACCGCATCATCGACGGGCGCGAAGCCGTGCTCGGCCTGGTCGCCATGAAAGAGGCGCTGGAAGACCCGGCGCGGCTGATCCTGGATATTTGACCGGACGGAGGGAAAGGGCAGGCCCTTTCCCTCCGCACAACCTTGCGGAGGCATTTGCTTTTTCAAGCCAGATCCTGAAAAGCGATGGTTCTGGTTTCTGGAGTGAAATCGGGAAGGAGCCCAAAAAGAGAGCGCGCCGCCATGAACAGCGTCGAGTCAGTTTTTCGATGAAGGGCAGGGCGGGCGCGGCAAGGATCAACTGCCGATCTTGCCTCTTGATGTAGAAAGCCATGTCACGACCAGCCAGTGGAGACGATGAGGTTTTGCACAGGGCCGCCGAGCCATTGCTTGGGCTCAAGCGGTGGAGCAGTTGCGTCAGGCACAGGCGGTGGTATTGCCACTGGACTACGGGTTGAGCTTGACCGAGACGGCAGGATCATTGGCGTTTCACCCGGATGGGTCTGTCAGTTGCGTCGGCGCTTCATGCGCGGGCAATTGGCGGGTACACCCGACGCCCCTGCGGCAGGCGGTCGCAAACGCCAGAACATGAGAGTGGCGCAGGAGCGTGAATTCCTGGCGCCCTTTCTGGAACAGGCCGCCACAGGAGGTGTGCTCGTTGTTGGCCAAATCAAGGCGGCATTGGACAAGCGCCTGGGAGGCAAGGTTGCACTGGCATCGGCCTACAACCTGCTGCACCGCCACGGCTGGAGAAAGCTGGCGCCCGACAAGCGCCACCCCAAAAGTGACCCATTGGCGCAGCAGG
>JAIRNL010000073.1 GCA_031258035.1 Azoarcus sp.
CGGCGGCGGGGTCAGGCGCCTTTTTTCACCCATCCCATCGGCTTGCCAAGGGGCAGGATCTGGCGACCGAAGAACGTGTTCAGGAAGATCGCGCCCGAACCGTAGAAGCCCAGCATGGAGATGAAGAATTCGGCCCATGCCGCCGTCTTGCCGAACAGTGCTGGCTCGATGCCCAGCAGTTGCAGGGCGAGCGAGGCGAGGAGGACGAGAATCAGCACCATGATGGCCCCGAAGACCTTGTTTGCCTCGAAAGCGGCGATGGTGACGAAGACGCAGAAAATCAGGTAGCCCAGGCAGGCGTAACCGAATTGCTTGGCGTCGGCGTTGGCCGGAACCTCGCCGAACCAGCCGTTGGCGATGGCCCAGTGCATCATGACCGCGATCCAGAAAAGGCCGAAGGCCCCCAGGACGATCGCGCCGAAGTAGCTGTTGCGTTTGAAGTCGACCGCCGCGGCCCATATCTGCGCGATGGAGCCGAGAAACAGGGCCCAAGGCATCAAATAGACGGTACCTGTTGTCCAACCCAGTTTTTGTGTGGATGCGACGAAGGTGATCAGCGAGAGACCGAATACACCCAGTGCGGTGGCGTCGGCCAGTACGATTTTGGTTTCTTGAACTTGGGACATTTTGTCTCCTTCCGTTGTTTTTTACGAAAGTCCATGCACATGGACGGCCTAGCGTATCACGGGAGGAAACAAGGGGGGTCTTTGCATGATTTGGCGTCTTTTGCGGGCGTCGTCCGGACGGCGCGTCCGTCGATCCTGGCGCGCCGGTGGGCGGTTGAGGGATGGGCCGTCGACGGCCCGTCTTTCAAGCCAGCAGCAGGAAAAGCGCCGGGCGTTTGGCCAGCGTTGGCGGCGGGCGTTTGAGCCAGTCGGCGATGGCGAGTGTGCGCAGGTATTCGTCCCCGGCGGCGAGGTCGCGCGCGACGCACAGCCGGGTGCGCGGCTGGCAGGCGCGGAGGAGGGCGGCGAACAGGCGCTCGTTGCGGTAAGGGGTTTCGATGAAGATCTGCGTGCGGCCGAGGCGGCGCGATTCGTCTTCGAGCGCGCGCACGTGTTTGTCCCGGGCGGTTTCTTCTACCGGCAGGTAGCCATGGAAGGCGAAGCTTTGCCCGTTCAGCCCCGATCCCATCAGCCCGAGCAGGATCGACGACGGGCCGACCATCGGCGCGACGCGCAAGCCGAGCGCGTGCGCGCGGGCGACGAGTCTCGCGCCGGGATCGGCGACCGCGGGGCAGCCGGCATCGGACATGAGCCCGATATTTTCGCCGGCGAGGGCGGGGGCGAGCAGGGCGTCGAGCGCCTCGTCGCTGGCTTTGGCGGGAAGTTCGCGTATGTCGGTATCGCGCAGCGCGCCGGGAAAGGCGATGCGTTTCAGGTGGGCGCGGGCGGCGCGGGCGTTTTCGACTACGAAGTGACGAAGTCCCGCGGCGCGCCGTTGCACGGCGGTGGGAAGGAAGTTTTCCCATGGCGTTTCGCCCAGCGCCACGGGGACGAGGACGAGTGCCCCCGGTGTGTCGCGCGGCGCGGCGCTCATGGCAGCGCCACCCCGGCCGCGCGCAGCATGCGGGCAAGCGCGATCAGCGGCAGGCCGATGATGGCGGTGGGGTCGTTGCCGGAGAGCGCGTCGAGCAGCGCAATCCCCAGTCCTTCGCATTTGGCGCTGCCCGCGCAGTCGAGGGCCGGTTCGCGTTCGAGATAGCGGTGGATTTCGGCTTCGTCCAGCGCGCGGAAGCGCGCGTGGGTGGGGACGTTTTCGCATTGTTCGTGCCCGCTGCGTCCGTCGACGAGCGCGACGGCGGTGTGGAAGACGACTTCGTTGCCGCTCATGCGCCGCAGTTGCGCGATGGCGTTGTCGCGGGAGCCGGGTTTGCCGAAGATTTCCGCGCCGAGCGCGGCGACCTGGTCGCTGCCGATGACGAGTGTATCCGGGCGCTGGCCGGCGACGGCGCGGGCCTTGGCGAGCGCCAGCCGGTTGGCGAGCCGGGCGGGCGGCTCGTCGGGCAGGGGTGTTTCATCGACGCGGGGCGCGAGGGTTTCGAAGGGCAGGCCGAGGCGTTCGAGCAACTGACGGCGATAGGCCGATGTGGAGGCGAGGACGATGGGAGCGGAAAGGGACATGGTTTCGGCGAAATCTTGCTCGGGGTGGATGAGGAAGGCTTTGACAGCGGCGAAAAGCCATAATACTATCCGCCGCTTATGTCCGAGCAAGACATCGCCGGTTTCGGGACGGCGCGCCTCGTCGATCTTTTCAGCTTCGCCGCCGAGCGCGGCGCGATGGCTGGCGAGACGCCGGTCATGGCTTTCGGGCGGCTCGCCGACCAACTCGCGGAGCGCGGGGGGTCTGTGCGCTGGCGGCTCCGGGGAGAGCTCGACGCCGACGGCAGGCCGAGGCTTACCGTGGAGGTGTCCGGGGAACTGGCTTTGCGTTGCCAGCGTTGCCTGGCGGCGCTGCAACAGCCGTTGGCGATCGCCGCCGTGTTGCAGCCGGTGCGTCCCGGGGAGGCTCTGCCCGAAAACGAGCTGGAGAACGACGATGTCGATGCCATCGAGGTCGATGGCGAGGTCGATGCGCTGTCGCTGGTGGAGGATGAGATTCTCCTCGCGTTGCCGATAGCGCCCCGGCATGAGGATTGCGGCGCGCCGCGGCGGACGGAGACGGACGAGGGCGCGGGCGGGAAATCGCCTTTTGCCGTGCTTGCCGGTTTGCGTGGCAGGAACGGGTAGCGGGTTTGGCAAATATCTTGTATTCAGGAGCATCCCATGGCAGTACAGCAGAACAAAAAATCTCCCTCCAAGCGCGGCATGCATCGCGCCCACGATTTCTTGAGCGCGCCGGCGCTGGCTGTGGAGGCGACCACGGGCGAGGTGCATTTGCGGCACCACGTCAGCCCGAGCGGTTTTTACCGCGGCAGGAGGGTCGCCAAGGGCAAGGACGAGTAAGCGCGCGTCTGCCGCAAAGGGCGGCGCGGGGCGCGATGCGTCCGCGCCGCCTTTTTCTTCCCGTTTCGTTGATGACACGCAAAAACCGATGAATGTCACCGTTGCAGTCGACTGCATGGGGGGCGATCACGGCCCGTCCGTGACCGTGCCGGCGGTGCTCGCTTTCCTGCGCGGGCATCCGGGTGCCCATGCGATCCTCGTCGGACGCGAAGAGGTGCTGACGCCGTTGGCTGGCGAGGCGCTCGCCGCTCCGGGGGGGCGCCTGCGCATCCATCCCGCTTCCCAGGTGGTGGGCATGGATGAGCCGCCGAAGAGCGCGGTCCGCGCCAAGAAAGATTCCTCGATGCGCGTGGCGATCGATCTCGTCAAAAGGGGCGAGGCGCAGGCGGCGGTGTCGGCGGGCAACACCGGGGCGCTGATGGCGATCGCGCGCTTCGTGCTCAAGACCTTGCCCGGCATCGACCGCCCGGCGATCTGTTTTGCGCTGCCCACGGTCAAGGGACACGCTTATGCGCTCGATCTCGGCGCCAATCCCGAGTGCACCGCCGAACACCTGCTCCAGTTCGGGATCATGGGCGCGATGCTGGCTTCGGCGCTTGATCATATCGAGCGCCCGACGGTGGGATTGCTCAATGTCGGGGCGGAAGAGATCAAGGGCAACGAACTGACCAAGCAGGCCGCCGAATTGTTGCGCCAAAGTTCGCTCAACTATTACGGCTACGTCGAGGGCGATGATATTTACAAGGGCCGTACCGAGGTCGTGGTCTGTGATGGTTTCGTCGGCAATGTGGCGCTCAAGACCAGCGAGGGGCTGGCCAAGATGCTGACGACTTTCCTGCGCGAGGAGTTCATGCGCAGCCCATTCTCAAAGCTGATGGGGTTGATGGCCCGGCCGGTGCTTCGCCGTTTCAGGCATCGGATCGATCCGGGTCGTTACAATGGCGCGGTGCTGTTGGGGTTGCGCGGCGTGGTGCTCAAGAGCCACGGTTCGGCTGACGCCTTTGCCTTCGAGCAGGCGCTCGCCAGGGCGGCGGATGCCGCGAGCAACCGGTTGATCGAGCGCATTGGCGACAAGATGGCGGCTCTTGCGGGCGCGAACGGGGAATGCGCATGATCCACGCAAGAATCGCCGGCACCGGTAGTTGTCTGCCGGGCGAGGCGGTAACGAACGATGATCTCGTCGCGCGCGGCATCGACACTTCGGACGAGTGGATCATGACGCGCACGGGGATCCGCGCCCGCCACTTCGCCGCGCCCGGCGTCACGGCAAGCGAACTGGCGCTGGTCGCGGCGCGGCGGGCCATCGAGGCGGCGGGGTGCGCGACCGAGGACATCGATCTCGTCATCGTGGCGACGTCGACGCCGGACTATATTTTCCCGAGCACGGCCACTCTGGTGCAGGACGGTCTCGGCATCAGGAACGGCGGCGCGGCTTTCGATGTGCAGGCGGTGTGCTGCGGTTTCGTCTATGGATTGGCGATAGCGGAAAAATTCATCGCCTCGGGCAGTCACCGCCGGGCGCTGGTGATCGGCGCGGAGGTGTTCTCGCGGATTCTCGACTGGTCGGATCGCGCCACTTGTGTGCTCTTCGGCGACGGCGCCGGCGCGCTCGTGCTGGAGGCGTCCGCCGTTCCCGGCGTGCGCGCCACGGCGCTTCATGCCGACGGCGGCCATCATTCGATCCTGTGCGTGCCCGGCAGCATCGCCGACGGCAAGGTGACGGGCGATCCTTTCCTGCGCATGGACGGACAGGCGGTGTTCAGGTTCGCGGTCAAGGTGCTCGGCGAGGTGGCGCGGGAAGTGATCAATCGCGCCGGGGTGTCACACGAGAGCATCGACTGGTTGGTGCCGCACCAGGCCAATATCCGTATCATCCAGTCCACGGCCAAGCGCCTGGGATTGCCGATGGATAAAGTCGTGACCACTGTCGACCGCCATGGCAATACTTCGGCGGCCTCGGTTCCGCTCGCGCTCGATTGCGCGGTGCGCGCCGGCCAGATCCGCGCCGGGCAACGGTTGTTGATCGAGGGCGTTGGCGGGGGGTTCACCTGGGGGGCGGCGCTGATAGATTTCTGACCGTCTTCGGCCAGTATCTGTTTTCAACGGAGAAAAGATGGCTTTTGCATTGGTATTTCCCGGTCAGGGGTCGCAGTCCGTCGGGATGATGTCCGGCTATGGCGACTCCGCGGTCATTCGTGAAACTTTCGCCGAGGCTTCGGACGCCCTGGGCGAGGATTTGTGGCGGATGGCGGCCGAAGGGCCGGCCGAGCGCCTGGCGCTTACCGTCAACACCCAGCCCCTGATGCTGACCGCGGGTGTGGCGGCGTACCGCGCCTGGCTGGCGGCGGGCGGCCCGCCGCCCGCGCTGGTGGCCGGACACAGCCTGGGCGAATATTCGGCGCTGGTGGCGGCGGGCGCGCTGGCTTTTGCCGATGCCGTGCCGCTGGCCAGGTTCCGCGCCGAGGCGATGCAGGAAGCCGTGCCGGCGGGCGAGGGCGCCATGGCGGCGCTCATGGGGCTGGACGCGGATGAGGTGCGCGCCGCCTGTGGCGAAGCCGCGCAGGGCGAGGTGGTCGAAGCCGCCAATCTCAATGCGCCGGGCCAGATTGTCATCGCCGGCGCCAGGGGCGCGGTGGAGCGCGCGATCGCGGTTGCCACAGTCAGAGGCGCCAGGCGCGCGGTGCTGCTGCCGGTATCGGCGCCGTTTCATTGCGCCCTGATGAAGCCGGCGGCGGCCCGACTGGGCGAGCGCCTGGCGACGGTGCCGGTTTCCCGTCCGCGGATCGAGGTGCTCAACAACGTCGATGTCGCCGTCTATGATGATCCCGTGAAAATCCGCGATGCCCTTGTCCGGCAGGCGTTTTCGCCGGTACGCTGGATCGAGTCGGTAACGGCGATGGCCGCGCGCGGCCTGACGCATGTCATAGAATGTGGTCCCGGCAAGGTGCTTGCCGGCATGACCAGGCGAATCAGCAAGGAGTTGGGCGGCGGCTCGGCGCACGATGCGGCGAGTCTCGAACAGGCAATCGCCGCGGTGAGGACGGTATGAGTTATTCGCTTGAAGGACAGATTGCGCTGGTGACCGGCGCGATGCGCGGCATCGGTCGCGCGGTGGCGTTCGAGCTCGGACGCCAGGGCGCAACGGTGGTCGGCACGGCGACGACGGACGAGACGGCCGCGGAACTGACGCAGGCCTTGCGCGAGGCCGGGGTGAAAGGCGTCGGCAAGGTGCTCGATGTCACCGACGGCCTGGCCTGCGAGGCGGCGGTCGCCGATATCGAGAAGGCATTCGGCGTCATCGGCATCCTGGTCAACAACGCCGGTATTACCCGCGACAACCTCGCCATGCGGATGAAGGACGAGGAATGGGACGCCGTCATCGACGTCAATCTCAAGGCGGTATTCCGCATGTCCCGGCTGGTGATGCGCGGCATGATGAAGGCGCGCGCGGGCCGTATCATCAATATCACTTCGGTGGTCGGCAGCACCGGCAATCCGGGGCAGGCCAACTACGCCGCCTCCAAGGCCGGCGTGGCGGGCATGAGCCGTTCGCTCGCGCGCGAGCTGGGCAGCCGCAACATCACGGTCAATTGCGTGGCGCCAGGGTTCATCGACACCCTGATGACGCAAAGCCTGCCGGATGCGGTGCGCGACGCCATGTTGAGCAACATCGTACTGGGCCGCCTTGGCAAGCCGGAGGAGGTCGCCAGCGCGGTGGCTTTTCTCGCTTCGCCAGCGGCGGCCTATATCACCGGCACGACCATACACGTCAACGGTGGTATGTACACTACATAGCCGCTCGCCGGGATGGCGTCAGCTTTTATTTCTGGTAGAATGCGGCAGTTTTTTTACACTACCTCCATGAGGAAGGAGTTCGTTCATGAGCGACATTGAACAGCGCGTCAGAAAGATCGTGGCTGAGCAGCTTGGTGCAAACGAGGCGGAAATCAAAAACGAGTCCTCGTTTAGTGACGATCTGGGCGCGGATTCGTTGGACAACGTGGAACTGGTCATGGCGCTGGAGGAAGAGTTCGAATGCGAAATTCCGGACGAAGAGGCTGAGAAGATCACCACCGTCCAGCAGGCGATTGATTACGTCACAGCCCACCTCAAGAAGTAAGTTTCCGCCTCTCTGACCTTCTCCCCGGTTGCCGGATGCTGCCGTGGAGAGGGTTTCTGTTTTCCGGAGTAACCCGTGTCGCGTCGCAGAGTCGTCGTCACCGGCCTGGGAGTCATCTCACCGGTAGGTAATACCGTTCCCGAAGCCTGGGAGAACCTGATCGCCGGCAAGAGCGGCATCGGCCCGATCACCCGGTTCGACGCCAGCACCTTTGCGTCCCGCGTGGCCGGCGAGGTCAGGAATTTCGATGCCGCCGACTGGGTCGCGGCGAAGGACGCGCGCCGGATGGACGCCTTTGTCCATTACGGACTCGCGGCGGGCATTCAGGCATTCCGCGACGCCGGCCTCGAAGTCACCGGGGCCAATGCCGAGCGCATTGGCGTGAACATCGGTTCGGGCATGGGCGGCCTGCCGCTGATCGAGAAAACGCACGACGATTTTCTCGCCGGCGGGGCGCGCAAGATTTCGCCCTTTTTCGTCCCCGGCAGCATCATCAACATGATTTCGGGGAATTTGTCGATCATCCTCGGCCTGGAAGGGCCGAATCTCGCCATGGCGACGGCTTGCACCACGGGTCTGCACACCATCGGGCAGGGCGCGCGCATGATCGTCCATGGCGACGCCGATGTCATGGTCTGTGGCGGCGCGGAATCGACGGTGACGCCCTTGGCGGTGGGCGGCTTTGGCTCGGCCAAGGCGCTATCGACCCGCAACGATGATCCCGCCACAGCCAGCCGGCCGTGGGATACCGGCCGTGACGGCTTCGTGCTCGGGGAAGGTTCCGGCGTGCTGGTGCTCGAAGAATACGAACAAGCCAAACGGCGCGGCGCGAGGATATACGCCGAACTGATTGGTTTCGGCATGAGCGGCGACGCCCACCACATCACCGCGCCGAGCACCGACGGCCCGCGCCGCAGCATGATCAACGCCCTGAAGGACGCCGGTCTCGATCCCGCCCAGGTGCAGTACCTGAACGCGCACGGCACCTCGACGCCGCTTGGCGACAGGAATGAAACCGAGGCGATCAAGCTCGCTTTCGGCGCCGCCGCCGACCGGCTGGTGGTCAATTCCACCAAGTCGATGACCGGTCATCTTCTCGGTGGCGCGGGTGGGCTGGAGTCGGTGTTTACCGTGCTCGCCATCCATCACCAGATTTCGCCGCCGACGATCAACATCTTCGAGCAGGATCCGGCGTGCGATCTCGATTACTGCGCCAACGTCGCGCGCGAGATGAAGATCGAAGTCGCCATGAAGAACAATTTCGGCTTCGGCGGCACGAACGGCACCCTGATATTCCGCCGCGTCTGAAAGCCTGCGATGGCGGGCGAGGAGTCGCATCTGCTCACGATACGGCTCCGGCCCAGCCCCATTCTGCTGGCTTCGATCCTGGCCGCGCACGTCGCGGCGGGAGGGGTTCTTCTTTGCATGGATTTACCGTTTGCGCCTGCGGCCCTGTTCGAGGCGATGGTCGTGCTTTCCGCCGTGCTGGCTGCAAGGGCGCACGCGCGCAAGCGTGGTGTGGCGCTCATATTGGCCGCCGACGGCGCTTTGCGGATAGACCATGAAGGCGATGGCGACGACAGCGCGTGGGGCAGGGTGTTGCCTGGCGCGGTGGTGTTTCCCGCTGTATCGTGGTTCGCCCTGGGCTGGACGACGGCGGACGGACGCAAGCGCCGCCTGTACTTGATGCTGATTGCCGCCGAGGTGGAAGAACCCGATGGCGGCAACAGCCAGTGGCGGCGGCTGCGAACCTGGTTGCGCCATCGCGCCCTGCGCCCGCTCACCGCGGCGGACGATGCCTGAACCGCGGCGGCTTCAGGACGGTGTCGCGCGCGCGCGCCAAGGTAGCCGGATAGTCGCGCGAATAGTGCAGCCCCCGGCTTTCATGTCGCCGCAGGGCGCAGTTTACGATCAGCGCGGCGACGACGACGAGATTGCGCAGTTCGATCAGGTCGTTGGAAACGCGGAAATTTGAATAAAACTCGTCGATTTCGTGGGCCAGGAGCCGGATGCGGTTGCGGGCGCGTTGCAGGCGTTTGTTGGTGCGCACGATGCCGACGTAATCCCACATCGCCTGCCGCAGTTCCGCCCAGTTGTGGGCGAGCGCCACTTCCTCGTCGGCGTCCGTCACCTGGCTTTCGTCCCAGGGCGGCAGGGCCGGCATCGGCGCGGCCGGGCGGGACAGGATATCCCGCGCCGCCGCCTCGCCGAAGACCAGGCATTCGAGCAGTGAATTGGAAGCCAGGCGGTTGGCGCCGTGCAGGCCGGTGCCGGCCGATTCGCCGACCGCGTAGAGATTGGGAACGTCGGTGCGCGCGGCGAGATCGGTGACGATGCCCCCGCAGGAATAATGCGCCGCCGGCACCACCGGGATGGGCTGGCGCGTGATGTCGATGCCCAGTTCGAGGCAGCGCGCATGGATGTTGGGAAAATGTTCGCGCAGCCAGTCCGCCGACTTGTGGCTGATGTCGAGGTAGACGCAGTCGAGGCCGTGTTTTTTCATCTCGAAGTCGATGGCGCGGGCGACGATGTCCCGGGGCGCGAGCTCGGCGCGCTCGTCGTGCGCGGGCATGAAGCGGGTGCCGTCGGGGAGTTTCAGCAATCCCCCCTCGCCCCGCACCGCTTCGGTGATCAGGAAGGACTTGGCCTGCGGGTGATAAAGGCAGGTGGGATGGAACTGGATGAACTCCATGTTGCGCACCCGGCACCCCGCCCGCCAGGCCATGGCCACGCCGTCGCCGGTGGCGACATCGGGGTTGGTGGTGAAAAGGTAGACCTTGCCCGCGCCGCCGGTGGCCAATACCGTGCTGCGGGCGCTGAAAGTCACGACGCGATCGTTCCGGATATCGAGGACGTAGGCGCCGGCGCAACCGAGTTCGGGGTGGCCGATCCGCTCGCCAAGGATGAGGTCGATGGCGATGTGGTGTTCGTAGATGTCGATGTTCGGATGCGCGAGCACATCTTCGCTCAGCGTGGTCTGCACCGCGGCGCCGGTGGCGTCGGCGGCGTGGATGATGCGCCGGTGCGAATGGCCGCCCTCGCGGGTGAGGTGAAAGCCCTGTTCCGGATCGTCGTCGCGCGTGAAAGGCACGCCGCGCGCGATCAGCCAGGCGATGGCCTCGCTTCCGCGTTCGACCACGAAGCGGGTGGTGGCGGCTTCGCACAGGCCGGCCCCGGCGGTAAACGTATCGCGGATGTGGGCTTCGATGCTGTCGGTCGTATCGAGCACCGCGGCGATGCCGCCTTGAGCCAGCGAACTCGCGCTGTCGGCCAGTCCGCGCTTGGTCACGAGCGCAACCCGCAGGCGCTCAGCCAGCAGAAGGGCGATGGACTGGCCCGCCGCCCCGCTGCCGAGGATCAGTGCGTCATATTGGTATTGGTTGTCCACGGTGGCGGGGGAGAAGTGGAAAGCGTGCAATATAGCACGGAGACGCACCGCGTTCGGGGCCGTGGCGCATCCGTGTAAACAAACACATTAGAGTACTGAACCAAATAATATCCCTGCTGTCTGTGGGACTATATACAATATCTTTCGGCAACATAGCGTTTGGCGGAACGCAATGCTCGCTTATACTGCGGGGCTTGAATACACGCAGAATAACGGACATTCGATGAGTGATCGTGAAATCGATCGGCAATTGGTGGAGCGCGTTCAGAGCGGAGACAAGCAGGCATTCGGCTTATTGGTGTCGAAGTACCAACGCAAACTCTACCGGCTGCTGGCGCGCCTGGTGCGCGATCCCGGCGAGGTCGAGGATCTGGCGCAGGAGACCTTCATCAAGGCTTACCGGGCCTTGGGGTCGTTTCGTGGGGAAAGTGCCTTCTACACATGGCTTTACCGGATCGGGATCAACACCGCGAAGAACTACCTCGCCGCGCAGGGGCGGCGGGTGCCAGCGTCGACCGGCCTGGATTCGTCCGAAATGGAGAGTTTCGAGGGCGGGGAGCGCCTGCACGACCTCGACACGCCCGAGCGGCAGTTGATGACGCGCGAGATCGCCCAGACGGTGGACGAAGCGATGGCCGCCCTGCCGGCCGAGCTGCGCGAGGCCATCGCCTTGCGCGAACTGGAAGGATTGAGTTACGAGGACATTGCCAATGCCATGGGCTGTCCGATCGGAACGGTGCGCTCGCGGATTTTTCGCGCCCGCGAAGCGATCGCCGCCCGCTTGCGCCCGCTCCTTGGCACGCACACGGACGAACGTTGGTGACGTTCGCAAGATAAAGGAATGAATGATGGCTGAAATGGAAGAGAAACTTTCGGCGATGTTCGATGGCGATGTCGACGAATCCACGGCGCGCGCGCTTTTTTCCCGCCTGAAACGCGACGCGGCCTTCCGTGACGAGTGGGATGCGTTCTGCCTGGTGGGCGATGTGATCCGGGGCGGTTTCCAGCCGAAAATGGAGGGCTTCGTCGCCAGGGTGATGTCCCGGCTCGACGACGAGCCCACGGTACTTGCGCCGCGCCAGACGAGAAGCGGGGATGCGCCCCGTTCCATATATCACCGTTTCTTTCCGGTGGCGGCCTCGGTGATGGGCGTCCTGGCTGTGGGGGGCGTCGTGGCGGCCCTGTACGGCGGCGATCCGGGCGCGGCGGCGACGCCCGCCGTCCCTCCCGCCGTGGCGTCGGCGGCGCCGGACAATGCCCCGCCCGTTGTTTCGCCCGTTGTCGGGGCGGACATCGCGCGCCGCGATTATCTGGTCGCGCACCAGGCGATGGCGGGCGGGCCCATGCCGGCGGCAGTGCAATACATCCGTACCGTATCGGCCCCGGCGGAGGAATGAAACCGATGATAGCGACGAAGCCGTGGCTCGTCCTCTGGCTGGGGGTTCTGTGCGTCGATGCCGTCGCCCAGGTTGCCGCCGACGAAGCGCCTCTGCCGCCCGCCGCGGATGTTTCCGCGGCCCTGATCGAATCGCCACCCGCCGCCGGCGACGGTACGACGGGGCAGCCGCTGGCTTGGCTCGATCGCATCGCGGCAGCCAGCCAGCGCCTGAATTACGTCGGCACTTTCAGCTACCAGACGGGGAGGCGGTTCGAGACCTCGCGCATCGCGCACCGCTACGCCGACGGCGTGGAGAGCGAACGCCTGGAGGTGCTCGACGGCAGCCCGCGCGAAGTCGTCCGCCAGGGCGGCGAAATACGTTGTCTGCTGCCCGCGCAACGGACGGTGATCGTCAGCCGGGTCGGCGCCCGCGGCAGTTTTCCGGGCCGCCTGTTGCAGGAACGTGCCGGATTGAGCGGCAGCTACAACGTCCGTCTGGGCGAGGTCGGGCGCATCGCCGGGCACGAGGCCCAGAAAGTGGTGCTCGAACCGCATGACGAGCTGCGCTTCGGCCATGTGCTGTGGGCCGAAACGCAAAGTGGCCTGCTTCTCAAGTCGCAGGTGGTCGATGCCGGTGGCGCGGTGGTCGAACAGTTCGCGTTCAGCGACGTGCGCATCGGCGGCGACATTGATAGCAACCTGCTCGCGGCGCAAGCCAGTCCCCAGGCGGACTGGCGCGTGATCGAGATGGGAAGCGACGACGACGGGCAACGGGAATACCGCTGGCAGTCCAGGGATCCTTTGCCGGGATTCGCGCTGGTCTCGAAAGTGAACCACCGCGGCGGCGGTACCGTGCAGATGGTGTTCAGCGACGGTCTCGCGGCGATTTCGGTTTTCATCGAGCCGGCGGAGGCGGGGGCCGAGCCGCGGGGCGGTTTTCCTGCCGGCGGGGCTGTCAACGCTTTCGAGCGCATCGCCGGGGGACAGCGGATAACGGTTCTCGGTGAAGTGCCGGCGCGCGCCGTGCAGCAGGCGGCCGAGACCATCGACATGGGGCGGAAATGATCGAAGCCAGGGCGGTCGTCGTCCGCGCCGGGGAAGGAAAGGCGTGGGCGCAACTGCTCGAAAGCCAGGGCGGTTGCGGGCGCTGCGATGAGCCGGGCGGTTGCCATGCGCCGAGGTTCGCGGAGATGTTCAAGGGTGGCAAACCCCCTGTCTTCGCCGTCGACGACCCTTTCGGCCTGCGCGCGGGAGAACGGGTCAGGATAGTGATCGACGATGGCGTTCCGCTGCGGGCGGCGCTGGCGAGCTACGGCCTGGGCACGGCGCTGGTGCTGGCTGGCGCGGCGCTGGGGACTTTCCTGGCTGCGCCCGCCTGGGTCGATGCGGCGGTGGGCGCGGGCGCGGTGGGCGGCGCGGCGATCACGGCATTCGTCCTGCGCTGCCGCGCCCGTCGCCGGGACGCGGCCTCCTGGCTGCTGCGCCTCGAACGGGACGGCGACGACGGCGGTCTCGGCGCGTGCATGAGGCAGGGCGCCTGAACGTGCGCACTTTCACGGTGTTGAGCCGGCAGTGGTGCCACCTGTGCCACGACCTGATCGCGGCGCTGGAACCGATCGCGGCCCGGCATGGCTGGCTGATCGAAGTGATCGATGTCGATGAAGACCCGGATCTGGCCGCGCGCTGGGACGAACGGGTGCCGGTGCTGCTCGCCGACGGGCGGGAGATTTGCCATCATCGCCTCGATGCGGAGGCCGTGTCCGCATTTTGCGAGGCTTTTCCGCTAGAATCGGGCGTTTTTCCCGACTAGCCCGCCCTTGCCGGGGCGAAGCGATCGCCAGCCGCCAAGCATGCGCCACATCCGCAATTTCTCCATCATCGCCCACATCGACCACGGCAAGTCCACGCTCGCCGATCGACTCATCCATCATTGCGGCGGACTCTCCGAACGCGAGATGGAAGAGCAGGTGCTCGACTCGATGGACATTGAACGCGAGCGCGGCATCACCATCAAGGCGCAGACGGCGGCGCTGCACTATCGCGCCCGCGACGGGCAGACCTACCGCCTCAACCTGATCGACACGCCGGGACACGTCGACTTTTCCTACGAAGTCAGCCGCTCGCTTTCGGCCTGCGAAGGCGCGTTGCTGGTGGTGGATGCCTCGCAGGGCGTCGAAGCGCAGACGGTGGCCAATTGCTATACCGCGCTCGATCTCGACGTGGAAGTGGTGCCGGTGCTCAACAAGATCGACCTGCCCGCCGCCGACCCCGACAGTGCGCGGGCCGAGATCGAGGATGTCATCGGCGTCGACGCTTCGGCGGCGGTGCAATGTTCGGCCAAGACCGGCCTTGGCATCGAGGATGTGCTGGAGGCCATCGTCGCCCGCGTGCCGCCGCCGCGCGGGAACCCGGAGGGGCCGCTGAAAGCCCTCATCATCGACTCGTGGTTCGACAATTACGTTGGCGTCGTCATGCTGGTCAGGGTGGTCGACGGCGTGCTGCGGGTGAAGGATCGCATCCTGTTGATGTCGACGGGCGCGCAATATCCATGCGATCAACTCGGGGTGTTTACCCCGCGCGCGCTCGAACGCGAGCGGCTCGCCGCCGGCGAGGTGGGTTTCGTCATCGCGGGCATCAAGGAACTGGAAGCGGCGCGGGTGGGCGACACGCTGACGCTGGCGGCGCGCCCGGCCGCCGCGCCCCTGCCGGGCTTCAAGGAAATCAAGCCGCAGGTTTTCGCCGGCCTGTATCCGGTGGAGTCTTCCGAGTACGACCAGTTGCGCGATTCGCTCGAAAAGCTGCGCCTGAACGATGCCTCGCTGCATTTCGAGCCGGAAGTCTCGCAGGCCCTCGGTTTCGGTTTCCGCTGCGGCTTCCTGGGGCTTTTGCACATGGACATCGTGCAGGAGCGCCTGGAGCGCGAATTCGATATGGATCTCATCACCACCGCGCCGACGGTGGTTTATGAAGTCGTGCTCAACAGCGGCGAAATCCTCCACGTCGAAAATCCAGCCAGGTTGCCCGAGGCGGGCAAATACCAGGAGATCCGCGAGCCGGTCATCACCGCGACCATCTTCATGCCGCAGGACTACGTCGGCCCGGTGCTCACGCTCTGCAACCAGAAGCGCGGCACGCAGATCGACATGCGTTATCACGGTCGCCAGGTGCAACTCGTCTATGAATTGCCGATGAACGAGGTGGTGATGGACTTCTTCGACAAGCTGAAATCGGTGTCGCGCGGTTATGCCTCGCTCGATTACGAATTCAAGGCGTACCGCCCGGCGGATCTGGTCAAGCTCGACATGATGGTGGGCGGCGAGAAGGTCGATGCGCTCTCGGTGATCGTCCATCGCGCCAGCGCCCAGTACCGTGGCCGTGAACTGGCCGCCAGGCTGCGCGGTCTCATCCCGCGGCAGATGTTCGATGTCGCGGTGCAGGCGGCGATCGGTTCGCACATCATCGCGCGCGAGACGATCAAGGCGCTGCGCAAGAACGTGCTTGCCAAGTGCTATGGCGGTGATATTACCCGCAAGAAAAAACTGCTCGAAAAGCAAAAGGAAGGCAAGAAGCGCATGAAACAGGTGGGGAACGTCGAAATCCCGCAGGAAGCCTTCCTGGCTGTGTTGCGGACGGACGAGGGCAAATGAGCCGCGTTCGCCGCCATTGAACGATAGGAGTCGAAGTGGATTTTTCCAGTGTCAATCTCGCCCTGGTGCTGTTTGTGCTGCTGCTCGCTACCGGCGCCTTGTGGGGGCTGGATCGCTTCTATGCCCGGCGGCGGCGCGCGCCTGGCGCGCCGCCGCCGGGGTGGGTGGAATGGGGCGCCGCCTTCTTCCCGGTCGTGCTGGCTGTTTTCATCCTGCGCTCCTTCATCATCGAGCCGTTCAAGATCCCTTCCGGATCAATGATCCCGACTTTGCTGGAAGGCGACTTCATCCTGGTCAACAAATTCACCTACGGCATCCGGCTGCCGGTCATCGACCTCAAGATCGTCGATGTCAACACGCCCAGGCGCGGCGAGGTCATGGTTTTTCGCTATCCGCTCGATCCCTCGCAAAACTACATCAAGCGCGTGGTGGGCCTGCCGGGCGACAGGGTCGATTACATCGAGAAACGGCTCACCATCAACGGCGAGACGGCTCCGACCACGGCGGCGGGCACTTACCTGCACGTCAACGGCGCAAACGTTTACTACTCGCCGAAGTTCACCGAAAAGCTCGGCGATGTCGAGCACGATATCCTGATCAACAGCGACGTGCCGCCCTATGTCCGCGATGTGAAAAATTTCAAATTTCGGGAAAACTGTACCTATACCGTACACGGCTTCAGTTGTATGGTGCCGAAGGGACATTACCTGGTCATGGGCGACAATCGTGACAGTAGTGCCGACAGCCGGGCCTGGGGTTTCGTCCCTGACGAAAACATTGCCGGCCGGGCGTTCTTCATCTGGTTCAATTTCAACGACCTGAAACGCATCGGTCGTTTTCATTGACCGTCGCGCAGGGGGCAGCAATGAAATACCGTCAATGCGGCATGAGCCTGATCGGCACGATCCTGGTCATGATCCTGTTTGGCATGGCTTTGCTGGTCGGTTTCAAGATGGTGGGGCCTTACAAGGAATACTACGCGCTGAAGCACGTCATCGCGCAGGTCGCCAGCGGGGGCGCCGCCGACCTGACCGAGCCTGAACTGCGCGAGCGCTACGGACGCATGGCCACCAGCGACAGCCTCGACGAGACGGTCAAACCGGGCGACCTGATCATCCGCCGGGAAGGCGGCGGGGTCGTGATCAGCGTCGATTATTCGCGCAAGGTGCCGCTCGTCGGCAATGTCAGCCTGCTGTTCGACTTCAAGGCGTCGAGCAGGCCCGACCGCAAATGAAAGAATTCGACGACCGCCTGCAAGGCCGCCTCGGGCACGTTTTCGCCGATCCCGCTTTGCTGGCTCAGGCGCTGACCCACCGCAGCTTCGGGCAACCCAACAACGAGCGGCTCGAATTTCTCGGAGACAGCGTGCTCAACTGCGCGATGTCGATCGCGCTCTTCGAGCGTTTCGCCAACCTGCGCGAAGGCGAGTTGTCGCGCGTGCGCGCCTCGCTGGTATGCCAGGACGCGCTGGCTCGCGTGGCGTTCGGTCTCGAGCTTGGTTCCTGCCTGCGCCTGGGGGAAGGCGAGCTGCGTTCCGGCGGCGCGCGCCGTCCCTCCATCCTGGCTGACACGCTCGAAGCCATCATCGCGGCGGTCTGCCTCGATGCCGGGTTCGAGGTCGCGCGGGCGCTGGTGTGCCGGCTGTTCGAGCCTCTGCTGGCGGATGTCAACCCCGCTTCTCCAGGCAAGGATCCCAAGACCGCGCTCCAGGAATGGTTGCAGGGGCGCAAGCTGGCGCTGCCGGTCTACACCATGGTGCGCGTGCTGGGCGAAGCGCACGCGCAGGAATTCGAGGTCGCCTGCGAGGTGCCGAAGTTCTCCCTGCGAACCATCGGCCGGGGCAGCAGCCGTCGCGCGGCGGAGCAGCAATCGGCGGAACTGGCGCTGGCTCATCTCGACAAACCGGCGTGAAGATGCCGGATGCCGATACCGATACCGATGCCGGTTCCGGCGCCGATACCGGCCGGGTCGGCTTCGTCGCCATCGTGGGCAGGCCCAACGTCGGCAAATCGACCCTGCTCAACCGTCTGGTCGGACAAAAGATCAGCATCGTCTCGAACAAGGCGCAAACGACCCGCCACCGGGTGACAGGCATCCTGAATACCGCCGGCGCCCAGTTCGTGTTCGTCGATACGCCGGGGTTCCAGACCCGGCACCGCAACGCGCTCAACCGCGCGATGAACCGCAGCGTTTCGCAGGCGCTGGCTGGCGTCGATCTGGTGTTTTTCGTCGTCGAGGCGGACAGCTTCGGTGACGAAGACCGCGCGGCGCTCGCCGTGGTCCCCGACGCGGCCAAGGTCGTGCTGGTCATCAGCAAAATCGACCGGCTCGCCGACAAGCGCCGCTTGCTGCCTTGCATCGACCGGCTGCGTCATCTGCGCGAATTCGCGGCGATCGTGCCGTTGTCGGCGGAGCGCGACCGCAATTGCGACGCCCTGATCGCGGCGGCGCTGCCGCTGCTGCCGCCCGGCGCGCCGCTTTACGGTGAAGACGAAATCACCGACCGAGGGGAACGCTTTCTCGCCGCCGAATTCCTGCGCGAAAAATTGTTCCGGCTCCTCGGCGACGAATTGCCTTACGGCATCGAGGTCGAGATCGAAAAATTCGAGACCGAGGGGGCATTGCGCCGCATACACGCCGCCGTGATCGTCGACAAATCCGCGCACAAGGGGATCGTCATCGGCAAGGGCGGCGACAGGCTCAAGCGGGTGGCGAGCGAGGCGCGCGCCGAAATGGAAAGGCTGTTCGGCGGCAGGGTTTTCCTCGAAACCTGGGTCAAGGTCAGGAGCGGCTGGGCCGACGACGAGCGGGCGCTCAAGAGCCTGGGGTACGAGTGAGTCCGAAGCAGCGCGTCGCCGGGCAGACGGCCTGGGTGCTGCATACCCTGCCATGGCGCGAGACGAGCCTGATCGTCGAGGTTTTCGCGCGCGACCATGGCCGGATCGCGCTTCTCGCCAAGGGCGCGCGGCGGCCGTTGTCGGCCTTGCGCGGCGTGCTGATGGCTTTCCAGCCGCTCGTGCTCGACTGGTCGGGCGGCGGCGAGGTCAAGACGCTGACCCGGGGCGAATGGCGCGGCGGACAGCCCTTGCTCGTCGGGCAGGCGCTTCTGTGCGCCTATTACCTGAACGAACTCCTGCTCCGGCTGACGGCGCGCGAAGATCCGCATCCGGCGCTGTTCGACGCCTATGAATCGGCCATGGCGGCGCTGGGGCGCGGGGACAACCTGTCGCCATTGTTGCGCCGTTTTGAACTGGCCATGTTGCGCGAACTTGGCTATGGCGCGATGCTCGATACCGATGACGGCGGACGCCCGATCCGGCCCGGGCAGCCTTATCTCTATATAATCGAGCGCGGCCCCCGGGCTTGCGCGGGGGATGCGGAGCGGCGGGCGGAAACGCGGGGCGTGCCCGTCGGTGGCCAGACCCTGATTGATCTGGCTGCCGGCAATTTCGCGCGCGCCACGACGCAGGCCGAAGCCAAACGCCTGCTGCGCGCGCTCATCAACCACCACCTCGGCGGCCAGCCCTTGCAATCCCGCCAGGTGTTCGAGGAGTTGCGGGAATTGTGATCGAACTCAGCGTCAACATCGACCACGTCGCCACGCTGCGGCAGGCGCGGCGCACCTGGGAGCCTGATCCGGCATGGGCGGCCGTCGAAGCCCATCTCGGCGGCGCGGACGGCATTACCGTCCATCTGCGCGAGGACCGCCGCCACATCAATGACGATGACGCGCGGCGATTGCGCGAACTCACCCAGGTCAAGCTCAACCTCGAAATGGCGGCGACCGGGGAGATGGTCGATATCGCCTGCCGGCTGAAGCCGGAGATGGCGATGCTGGTGCCCGAGGGCCGGCAGGAAATCACCACCGAAGGCGGCCTCGACATCGTCGCGCGGCAGGCGCGCCTGCGCGAGTGCGTCGCCCGTCTGGCTGACGCCGGCATCGCCACCAGCGTTTTCATCGACGCCGATCCGGCGCAGATCGAAGCCGCCGCGCGGATCGGCGCCCGCGTCTGCGAAATTCACACCGGCCCTTACGCCCATGCTTTCCACGATGCCGGACGGGATGCCGCCAGCCGGGCGGCGCGGGCCGAACTCGACAAGGTGCGCGCCGCCGGCGAGGCGGCGCGGGCGGCGGGGATGCGCTTCAACGCCGGCCATGCGCTCAATTATTACAATGTGCAGCCCATCGCCGCCCTGGCTGGCGTGCGCGAACTGCACATCGGCCACGCCATCGTCAGCCGCGCCGTGTTCGTCGGTCTGCGCGCCGCGGTCGCCGAAATGAAACGCCTGATGCGCGAGGCGGCGGGGCGGGCGGCATGATCCGTGGCGTCGGAACCGACATCGTCCAGATCGATCGCCTGCGCGCGGCGCTCGAGCGGCACGGCGAGGCCTTCGCGCACCGCATCCTGGCTGAAGCCGAACATGAGGGATGGCGGGCCGCCCGCGACCCGGCCCGCTTTCTCGCAAAGCGTTTCGCGGCCAAGGAGGCTTTCGGCAAGGCGCTCGGCATCGGCCTGGCGCCGCCCGCGACCCTGCGCGCGCTGGCCGTGGAACACGATGGGCTCGGCAAACCTGGCTTCGGCTATGATGCGCGCCTGAGCGCCCACATGGCGGCGCAAGGGCTGTCCGCCCATCTCAGCCTGAGCGACGAGCGCGATTACGTCGTCGCCTTTGCGGTGATCGAGTGCCGATGAACACGATGCCTCTCCAGCTTCCACGCGGTTCCCTGATGATCGACGTCGCGGGCCTCGCGCTTGCCGACGACGAACGCGAACGCCTGTGCGACCCCAGGGTCGGCGGCATCATCCTTTTCGCGCGCAACTACACCGATTCCGGACAGTTGCGCGCGCTCACCGCCGAAATCCGCGCCCTGCGTTCCCCGGCGCTCGTGATCGCGGTCGATCACGAGGGGGGGCGGGTGCAACGCTTTCGCGGCAGCGGCTTCACCCGCCTGCCCGCGATGCGCGCGCTCGGCGCCGCGTGGGAGACCGATCATGCCGAAGCCCTGGCTGCGGCGCATGCGACGGGATTCGTCCTCGCCGCCGAACTCGTCGCCCACGGCATCGACCTGAGCTTCGCGCCGGTGCTCGATCTCGATCACGGTTGCAGCCGCGCCATCGGCAGCCGCGCCTTCCACCGCGATCCGTCCGTGGTCGCCGCGCTGGCCCAGGCGCTCGTGGCGGGCATGAAGGAGGCGGGAATGGGGGCCGTCGGCAAGCATTTTCCCGGACACGGTTACGTCGAAGCCGATTCGCACCACGATGTGCCGGTCGACGAGCGCGCGCTCGCGGAAATCCGCGCCGACGACATGCTCCCGTACCGGCACTCCCTGTTGCGGCAACTTGCCGGGGTGATGCCGGCGCACGTCATCTACCCGCATGCCGAACCCCGACATCCGGGGCCGGCCGGGTTCTCGCCCTTCTGGCTGAAGGAAGTGCTGCGCGGGGAACTCGGCTTCGACGGCGTCATTTTCAGCGACGATCTCAACATGGCGGGCGCGCTCGTGGCCGGGGACATCGTGGCGAGAGTCGGGGCCGCCGCCGCCGCTGGCTGCGACATGCTGCTGGTGTGCAATCGTCCCGATCTCGTCGCCGACCTCCTCGCGCGCGGCATGCCCGGAACCGACCCAGCCAGTCTCGCGCGGCTCGCCGCGCTCGCCGTGCCGGCGCCGCGTCCCTGGCTTGCCGATCCGTCCGCGCTCGCGTCGCACCAGCCTTATTTACAGGCCCGCGAGAAAGTCCTGGTACTTGCCGCCCTGGAGGCCGCGGACAATTCCGCCATGGCGGCATCGACGATCGGCGCGAAACCGCAAAGGGTTCCCTGATTCCGGGTTAATCAGCCCCCCCCGCTCGCGGCCTTCCGGACAGGCTCCGAAAACGCTCGCATCCGATTTCAAAAACGCTCGTATCCGATTTCAAAAACGCTCGCATCCGATTTCAAAAACGCTCGTATCCGATTTCAAAAACGCTCGCATCCGATTTTGAAGTCGACCGCATCCGATTCTGGAGACCTCCCCGACGCCTTGTCAAAATTTGACACGCGGAACCCGAAGGCATAAGGTATCGACCTTTCCATCACCCTCACGGGTTATCACATCAGGAGACCGTCATGGCCATGAAGCTCAAGAAAGTCGAACGCACCAACCTTGCCAACCGCGACCAGAAACTGTGGTATCTCACCAAGGACGCGGGCCGCGCCATCGACCTGGACGAAATTGCCGAAGACATCCAGGGCCGCTCGGCCATGACCAAGGGCGACATCCTCTCCGTCCTCAGCAATCTGGTACAAGTCCTGCCCGCGCACCTCA
>JAIRNL010000169.1 GCA_031258035.1 Azoarcus sp.
TCAGCTTCGCCTTTTCCCGGCGGGAACTGGCGGATTACGGCTTCGTGTTCTTCTGGTTTCTGGTTGCCGCCGTTTTTTACGCCCATTTGCGCGTCATCAGCGCGCGCCACCTGCCGCACAAGGCCATCGTCGTGTCGGTGCTGGTGTCGTGCGCCTGTCTGGCTCAATGGCTGGAGAGCAACCCCTTTTCCGTCGACGAATCGTCCGATTCCGGTTTTTATCCGGGAAAACTCTATCCGCCGTCGTGGCGCATCGTCGCGCCCAGGACGGAAGAGCAATTCTTCGGGCAGGTGCGGGAAATCAAGGGCATGGTCGACGAATTGCGCGTCCGTGGCGCGGAGGCGGGCGACGCGACGCCGTGAAGCGCCCGCCGCGTTCGCCTCACGGCGATCCCCTGTCCGGCAGCCATCCGAGCCGGCGGAAAAGCAGCCATACCAGCCAGGCGCTGAACCAGACGAAATAAAACGCGAATACGACGTCGCTCAGGAAATGCCCGCCCTCGCTGATCCGCCCCAGCCCGGCGAGGCCGCCGAGCGCGAAACCGATCATGGTCCAGCGCCGCCGCGCCGCCGCGCCGCCAAGAAAACCGAAGCTGGCGAAAAAAAACCCGGCCGAGGCGTGGCCGCTCACGAAAGAGCAATTCTGCTCGCATTGATCGGAGAGCACGAACGCGGGGGTGAAACGGACGTTGCCGCCGAATTCCACGATCCTGACCGGGCGGGCGCGTCCCACGCCATCTTTCAGCACGATGTCGACGATGAGCCCCGGCCCGAGCGCGAGCACGGCGGCGAGGAATCCGAGGCGGATGCGCCAGGCGCGCGCGCGCGGGTGCCGGAGGATGAAACTCGTGACGAGAGCCAGCGCCACGGACGCGATGAGAAACTTCGACAGCGAGGGGATGAACCGATACGCCGCCATGGCCAGCGCATTGTCCTTGCCCACGAAATCGTGGCTTTCCGGGCGGTAGAAGAACGCGCTGGTTTTCAGGTCGAGTTCCGGCCACAGCGTGAAGAGTGCCGCCGCGGCCAGCATGGAGAGCAACATCGCCAGGGTGAGCGGCTCGAAGCCGCCTCGCCGGAGCGCGGGCCCGGCGCGACCCGGCGCGGGGAGGGGGGAAATGTCCTCGCGCGGCGCGTTCATGGCGCGGCCCCGGCGGATTCCGGCCCGGCGGCGGATCGGCGCGCGACGGCGACGCCGGCGCGACGGAACAAGATATCGAAGCCTTGTTCCGGCACGCGATCGGCGCGGGTGATAGCCAGCTCTCCCGCTTCCGGCGGGCGCGACGGCGTGACGGCGTTGCGATAGACGCTGATGCTGGGCATGGTCAGCCGCCAGGTGACGACGGTCTCGGGGCGCTCGCGCACGAAAAGCGCCGCCTCCTTCACCGGCCCTTGCAGTACCGCGCCGAGCCAAGGCGCGAACGCCAGCGCGAGTGCCAGGGTTTGCAGGACGGCGGCGACGAGCAAGCGGTTCCAGACCTTGCCGCGCAGCGCGAAAAGCGCCGCCAGCCAAAGGAGCAGGGCGCCGCCGCAGAGGGCGTAATAAGCCGTGCCCGCCCGCAGGCTCGCTTCGGCGAACTGGGCGCGGTAATAGGCATTGCCGATTTCCGTGTCGGCAAGGAGGGTGCACAGCGTCGGCAGGGCGATGAAAAGGAGGAAGAGCGCGGTCGGCGGCGCCAGATGCGCGGCGGGGCGGCGCAGCTCGTCGCGGTGGACGGCGATCAGCAGGAAAAGCGGCGTCGCGCCATAGAGCGCGTAATGCGGCAGCTTGGTGCCGGAGAGCGAAAAAAAGACGACGACGAAGCCCGCCCAGATCCACAGGTAGCGCCGCAGACCGCTGCCGGCGCGGGCGTCGCAGTCGGCTTTCAGGCGGCGCAGCGTGGCGAGGAACGGCCCCGTCCAGGGCAGCAGCAGGCAGGGGACGACGGCGATGTAATAAAAGAGGCTGCCGGCATGGCCTTCGAGCGTGCCGGTGAAGCGTTCGACGTTATGCCGGAGAAAGAAACCGTCGATGAAATCCCGCCCGTGGAGAGCCAGCGCCGCGCCATACCAGGGCACTGTCAGCGCGGCGAAGATCAGCCAGCCGCGGGCGTCGCCCAGGGCGCGCAGCCAGATCAGCCAGCCGCCGCGAAGGGCGCAGTACAGGAACGTCACCGCCCCCGGGACGATGAGCGCGATCGGCCCCTTGGTGAGCATGCCCAGCCCGATCCAGGCATAGCAGCGCAACAGCGGCGCGCGATGGCCGGATTCGAGGTGACGCCAGGCATCGAACAGCGCCAGCGCCAGGAGAAGATTGAGCAGGGCGTCGGCGGTGGCGGCGCGCCCGATGATGAACGGCCCGAGCGCGGTTGCCGCCACGGCCAGCGCCGCCAGCGCCGTCTCCGGGCCGAAGCGGCCGCGCGCGAAATGCCACGTTGCGCAACACCACCCGATCGCGGCCAGCGCGGAAGGCAGGCGAAACACCCATTCGGGGGGGAGATGCCCATCGAAGCAGAAATAACTTGCCGCCTGTAACCAGTAGATGAGGATCGGCTTATCGAACCGGTGCGCGCCGTTGAGCCAGGTCGACAGGAAATCGCCGCGCTCGAACATCTCGCGCGTCGCTTCGGAGAACGCGCCCTCGTCGACGTCGAAAAGTGGCGCGCCCCCCAGGCACGACAGGAAAGCGAGCAGCGGCAAGGCAAAGGCGAGAAGAAGACGCGCGTCCCGGGCGCGATCCCGCATCACGCTTTCTCCTCCGGCGCCCCGGCGGCGCGGTCGGCGGGGAGATGCCAGCATTCGTCGTCGGCGGGCGCGGCCTCGTCCTGGGCGAGATACGAACGGGTCTGGCCCGACTCGTAATAGATCCGCACCAGCAACTCGGCCAGCACCCCGGAAGTCACCATCTGCACGCCGGCGATGATGAGGAAAAAACCGCCGAACAGCAGCGGCCGGGCGCCGATGTCCTCGCCGAGAAAGAATTTCACCGCGGCCAGCCAGGCGAGGATGAGGCCGCCCAGCGTGCCGAGCGCGATGCCGATGCCGCCGAAGAAATGTCCGGGCCGGGTGCGGAAGCGCATGAAGAAGTAAACGAAGATCAGGTCGAGCACGACGCGGAAGGTGCGCGAGATGCCGTACTTGGATTGCCCGAACACGCGGGCATGGTGCGTCACCACCTCCTGCGCGATGCGGCGCGGCGTCGTCACCGTCGCCAGCCAGGCGGGAATGAAGCGGTGCATTTCGCCATACAGGCGCACATTCTTGAGCGCGCTGGCGCGGAACACCTTCAGGCTGCACCCGTAGTCGCGCAGTCGCACGCCGGTCATGCGGGCGATCAGGCGGTTGGCGATCCGGGACGGAATCCTGCGCAGCAGCAGACCGTCCTGGCGATCCTTGCGCCAGCCGGCGACGAGATCGAGATCTTCGGCGAGCAGCCGCCCGACCATGCGCGGGATATCGACCGGGTCGTTCTGCAAGTCGCCGTCCAGCGTTGCGATGACGCTGCCGCGCGCCGCGTCGATCCCCGCCTGCATCGCCGCGGTTTGCCTGAAATTGCGCACGAGTTGCACCACCCGCGCATGCGGGCCGTACCGGCGCGCGCAACGCAGCAGTTCCGCCGCGGTGGCGTCGCTGCTGCCATCGTCGACCAGCACCGCTTCCCATGGCCATGGATAGGCATCGAGCGCGAGATGGATGCGTTCGAGAAGCGGCTCGACGTTTTCGGCCTCGTTGTACATCGGCACGACCACCGAAAGCGTGTGCCGCGGCAATTCCGGGGGGATTTGCGCTTCGGCGGGGGGGAGGGGAGAGATGCTCATCGAGCCAGGCCCTTCGCGGATTTTGATGATTTTGCCGTTGCGTGGATACCGGGCAGCAGCGCGGCGGCGGCCCCGGTCGCCAGGGCGCAGGCGATGACGAACAGGTGCAGCGCCAGCGCCGCGCGCAGGCCGTCGGCAAGGGCGACGCCGCTGGGCACGAGCGCCGCCGCCGCGCCGGCCTCGTAAGTGCCGAAACCCGCCACGCCCTGGATCGGGAGGACGGCGGCAAGCTCCGCGCCCAGCGCGCCCGCCGCGCCCGTGTCCATGCCCGTGCCGAGCAGGGCGGACAGCAGCCACGCCTGCGCCGTGAGTTTGACCGACCAGTTCGCAACCGTCCACAGCCAACCGAGGCGGGCATGTTGTGCCGAGGCCGCGAACGCATCGCGCAGCGCGGCGAGTCTGCGAGCCAGCGCGCCGCGTTCGGCCCATGTGTGCGGCCGCCGCGCCCAGCGCGGCAGCGCCCAGGCGAAAGCGAGGAGCGCGGCCAGGCAGAGCAGCCGCAATGGCGGCGGCAGCCCCGGCCACACCGCGGCGGCGGCCATCGCCACGATCAGCGCGTCTTGCAGGCGGAACCAGAAAAGGGACGCCAGCGCGCGCGTGAGCGGCGTGCCGAAGAGCTTGCCGAGGAGCATCGGGAAAGCCGCTTCGCCCCCCCGGAACGGCACGATGTTCACCGCCGCGTTGTGCATGAGCACGATGCGCAGACAGGCGGCGAAACGGTTGCCGGCATCGTGGCGGAATTCGTCGTATATCCGCGCCGCGCGCAACAGGTAGCTGAGGAAAAAGCCGGCCACGGCCAGCGCCACGACGCCGGGGGACAGGCGCGCCAGCGCCGCGCCGAACGCCGCCCAACGTCGGTCATCGAGCAACCAGAACACGAGCGCCAGCGTGAGCGCGATGGCGAGGACATGCTTAGCGCGTTTCAACTAAAAACTAACTCCGGTGTGAAACCCCGCCCTTCAGGGCGGTGCGAAGGTTGAGACCCCGGCCTGAAGGCCGGGGTTTCGACCGTAGCCATTGGGGAGGGGATGCAAACCCCTTCCCAATGGCGTTAGACCGACAGCCCTGAAGGGCTGTCGCTAATTTCT
>JAIRNL010000180.1 GCA_031258035.1 Azoarcus sp.
ATGCCGATCTCGCGGATCAGGTTGAGAATGCTGGCGCTATGCACATATTCGGCCACGGTGTGCAGGCCGTAGGCGCGCGCCAGGGTGACGATGGCCTTGACCGTGGCGAAATCGGCGGAGTCGGTGTCGATGTTGCTGACGAAGGCGCCGTCGACTTTCAGGTAGTCGGCCTGGAATCGCTTGAGGTAGGCGAACGATGACAAGCCGCTGCCGAAGTCGTCGAGCGCCACCGAGGCGCCCGCCCGGCGCACACTTTCGATGAAGCGCAGCGCCGGTTCGAGGTTGGCGATGGCGTTGCTCTCGGTGATCTCGAAACACAGTTTTTTCGGATTGACGCCGCTGGCGCGTATCTGGCCGAGGACGAAGTCCGGGAAGCGTTCGTCCGACAGGCTCGCGCCCGAGATGTTGATGCCGAAGCAGTCGATGTCGACCGGGCAGCGGTCTTTTTCCCATTGCGAGATCTGGCGGCAGGCGCTCTCGATGACCCAGCGGTCGATGTGCGGCATCAGGTTGTAGCGTTCGGCGGCGTGGATGATGCTCGCCGGGGGGTCGATGCCGCCATCGTCGTTGCGTATGCGCAGCAATATTTCGGCGTGGGTGGGGCGGTTCCCGGCCAGCGGGGTGAAGCGTTGGTGATAGAGCGTGAAACGGCTCCGGGAGAGCATGCTGTCGAGTTGCGCCACGCCGTGCAGCTCCGCGCGGCGCTGGCGAAAATAGTCGTCGTTGGGCCGATAGACCTGGATGCGGTTGCGCCCGAGTTCCTTGGCGCTGAAGCAGGCGGTGTCGGCGGCGATCATCAGATCCTTGAGCGAGCGGGTGCCGATGGCGCGGCAGGAGGCCACGCCGATGCTCGCGCCCACTCGGTAGCTTTGGCCTTCCCATTCAAAGTGGATGTTGGAGATGTCCTCGATGATGTCGTGCGCCAGATCCAGGATGTCCTGTTCGTCGTTCAGTGTCACCGCCGCGCCGAATTCGTCGCCGCCGATGCGGGCGACGAATGCATCGTTCAGGCGCGATTCGAGCAGGTGGGCGACGCGGGTGAGCAGGATGTCCCCGGCGCTGTGGCCGCAGTTGTCATTGATGGCCTTGAACTGGTCGAGATCGATGTACAGCATGGTGACGTCCGCCACCGTGGGGTCGTCGAGCAACTCCGCCGTGCGCTGCTGGAATGCCCGCCGGTTGAAGGCGTCGGTCAGGGCATCGTGCTGCGCCTGCCATTCGAGCATTGATATTTTGCTGCTCACCGTGAGCGCCATGGAGCTGAAATGCGTGAGCAGGGCGTCGAGTTCGGGGACGCCGCTGGCATCCATGCGGACATCGTAGTTGCCCGAGCTGATGCGCTCGGCGGCGCTGCCCAGCGCCAGCAGGGGCTTGACGATGCGGCGCGAAAAGACCATCAGCATGACGGATACCAGGCATATCCCCACGAGGGTGGCGACGACGTTGTACAGGATCAGTTTTTCGCGGTCGATGGCGAGGTAGTCGGTCGACAGGCCGTATTGCACCGAGCCGTAGCGTTGCCCGAGATAGTTCACATCGAAGCGGACATGGCGAACCGGGCCGTCCTGGCCGGGCGGCGGCAGGGGGGCGTCGCGTTCCAGCCCCGTTTCCGCCAGACGCCGCCCGTTGGCGTCCATGATGGCAAGGTAGGTGAAATCGCCCGTCTGTTTCCAGATATTGAGCAGGTCGTGCAGGGTAGCGTAATCCCGTTCAGCCAGCGGGCCGACGAGAATCGTCTGGTAGGCGGCGGTGGAGTCGATGCGGGCCTTGATCTGGCGGTCGATCTGCTCGCCGACCGAATGCAGGTTTATCGTCAGCATCAGCGCAAGCAGCATGGCGCCCATCAGGAAACCCCAGCAGATCACACGGCTGCGGAACGATTTCAGGTTGATTTTCATGCGGCTGTCCACTGTGATCGTATTGCAAAAGGCGCGGATCGCACCTCGAACAATGGCACACGTGGACGTGGATGACAGAAAAGCATGACATACCCTCCAAGGGTAGCTCATTACAGTCAATGCGTTTTTGTGTAACATATCACAATCATTGCAACGACAGATCGTCACAAGGGTATTTTTTCCACTCTATGGCAATAATTCAAATCGTTTAATCCGTATTGTTACGCATCATTCGTACCGCCTGGCGAAAATGGCGCTTTTCCGGGCGGCGCTATTCGCGCAGCGGGGGAAATAGCCGCCGGAAAACCGGCTTATTCCCGCCATGCCGGCGCGGGGAGGGGACGCATAATCGCAGCCAGGATGCGCGAGAAGCGCGATCACCGGGAGATTCGAGTCATGGATGTCAGACGCTATTTTGCCCCTACCGCCCGCGAGGCCCTGCGGGCGCTGAAAGCGGAGCTGGGGGCCGAGGCGATCGTGCTCTCGAACCGGGCCGTCGTGGGCGGGGTCGAAATCCTCGCCCTGCCGGCGGGCGCGATTGATACGCTGCACGCCACGCGGCCGTCTTCCCCCAGGGCCGCCGACGCCCATGAGGGAACACGGCGTTCCGCCGCCGACGATGGCGGCGGCGACTACGGGCAGGATTTCCACGTCACGCTCTCCCGTCTCGCGGCGGGCGCGGTGCCGCGTCATCTCGCAGCCAATGCGCCGCGCCGTGACGCCGTCCGACCCTTTACGCCGCCCCGCCTCGAAACCGGCGAGCGCGCCGCGCGCCCCAGCTACACGCCCGGGGCCGGGGACGAGCCCGCGGTATTCAGAAAGACCGGGCGCGACGAGACGCAGCCCAACGAACGGGCGGTGGAAAAAATGGCGGAGCGGGTGGCCGAAAAGGTGGCCGCGCGCGGCGGCGACGATGAACGCATCCGCGTGCTGCAACAGACCAATGCCCGCCTGATGGAAGAGATCTCCGGCATCCGCGGCGTCATCGAGCGCGAACTGACGGGGATTTCCTGGAATGAAACGCGCCGCGCCGCGCCGGTGAGGGCCGCGGTGCTCGGGCAATTGCTCGCTACCGGGTTTTCCTCCGTCGTGGCACGCGAACTTGCCGCAACGGTGGGCGCGGACGCTTCGGCGGGACAGGCCGTGGAGAACCTGACGGCGGTGCTCGGACGGCGGCTGAAATTGCGCGCGGACGATAGCGAAATCATCGACGGCGGCGGGGTTTTCGCGCTCGTCGGCCCCACCGGCGTGGGCAAGACCACGACCGTCGCCAAGCTGGCGGCGCGCTTCGTGACCCGCCATGGCGCGGGCCATCTGGCGCTGGTGACGACCGATGGTTACCGCATCGGGGCGCAGGAACAATTGCGCATCTACGGACGCATTCTCGGCGTGCCGGTGTTTGCCGTGCGCAATGCCGCCGAATTGCGCCAGGGCCTGCTCGATCTGCGTGGCAAGCGCATGGTGCTCATCGACACCATGGGCATGAGCCAGCGCGACCGCACCGTGGCGGCGCAGGCGGAAATGCTGGCCGGGGCGGGCGAGGTGCGCCGCCTGCTGCTGCTCAACGCCACTTGCCGCGGCGACACGCTCGACGATGTGGTGAAGGCGTTCAGCGGGCCGGAGACGGCTGGCTGCATTCTCACCAAGGAAGATGAGGCGGCTTCGCTCGCGCCGGCGATCGACGTTGTCGTCCGCCACGGACTCGATGTCTGCTATATCACCGACGGGCAGCGGGTGCCCGAGGACTTGCACCTGCCCAACCGCGCCCATCTGCTGCGGCGCGCCCTGCGCCTGCAAACGGCCGATTCGCCGTGGCGGCTCGGCGGCGACGAGGCGGGGGCGCTGCTCGCCGCGCAAGGAGCCTAGGATGATCGACGGACGCGAAGACCAGGCCGCCGGCCTGCGCAGGTTGTTTCGGCAGACGCCGCCCGCGGTGGCCGCTTTCTACGCGACGGGCCGTTATCGCACCGGCAATGCGATCCTGGCTGCGCACCGCATCGCCGCCCAGCGCCAGCGCGTATTGCTGATCGACGAGGCCGCCGGCGACGAGGCGCTCGCCGGAACGCTGGGACTTGCGCCTGGCCCCGATCTCCTGCAAATGCTCGACGGTCGCCTGACGCTGGCCGAGCTTCTGCAACCCGTGCCCGGCCTGTTCGGGCGCGTTCCCGCCGCCGCCGCCGCGCTCGCCCTGCCGTTGCTCGACGATGCCCGCCGCGCCTGCCTGGTGGAAGCGTTGCGGGTATTGCATCGCCATGCCGGTTTCGTGCTCATCCATGCCGGTTGCGATTCGGCCCAGGATCCGTCGCCGTTCGTGCAGGCCGCGCCCCATCGCCTGCTGGTGGCCGAAGCCAGCGCCAGCGGCGCGACCGATGCCTATCGCGTCATCAAGCAGCTGGCTGCCGCCGGCGCTGGCTCGCTGCATGTGGCGGTGACGCGGGCGCATGGCGTCGATGATGCGCGGAATTTTTTCATATCGTTGCAGATGCTGGTGCGGCACCATGTCGGCGTGCCGCTGGTCTGGCTCGGTGAAGTCGAACGCGATGATCTGGCCGCGGGCTTGACCCATATGCCATCGTCGGCTTCGGCCCGGGAGGAGGGGGCGACTTTCCTGCGCCGTCTCGCGGGCGCGGGCGCGTGGCGGGCCGCCGGCGCATCCGGCTGAGATGATGCGCGGCGGTCATGGCCCCGGAACGTCCGGCGCTGGCAAT
>JAIRNL010000202.1 GCA_031258035.1 Azoarcus sp.
AAACCCCGCGCCAGTTCGTTCCGCAAACACAGGATCAAGGCCGAAACGCGCAAGCAGGTTTGCCGTGTAGCGTTCGTCAGGTATCGCAGGAATGCTGTATTCCATGTCGAAAAACCGGCGGAGGTATTCCGGGGCATTGCTCTCCGCGCCATAGACAGCCTTGGTGCTGGCTTCAAGTTGCTGCTTGTCGATGGATAGCACAAAGACGATATTCGGAATGTTGAAAAGATGTTTGACGCGTTCAAGAAGTTCGATGGCGAAGGTCGGGCGGCAGCGATCCAGTTCGTCGATGAAAAACACGAGGTCGGGCTTCTTTTGGGCCTCTGGAAGCTGTTCTACGGCCTTGGTCAGTTCTTCCCGGAATGTTTTCAGCTGATCGCTTTCACGGGCGAATAAATCGACAATGCTGTCAACGGTCTCGCCAGTTGCGTCAGCGATGATCCTTTCGCTGGTGGCGGCCCCAAGATCGAGAACGCCCATGGTGACGACCTTGGTGCCAGCAACCACAATCCGTTTGAGGAAACCTGGAGCGGCTTTCTTGACGGCTTTCATACAGTTCTTGAAGGTCTTGGCTGCTTCCGGGGATGCGCTGAAATCCATCCTGTCGATTGCCGATACCATGGCAATCAGCGGATCGGAAGCGTAATCGACTTCCCAGGCATTGAAATAGATACACTGGAAATCTTCGCTTTCGAGGTGCGCTTTCAGCATCCGGACGAGGGTGGTCTTGCCCGACCCCCAAGGGGCATCAAGCACCATCACGAACGGGCCGTTCAGGTTCCCGATCAATCCGGCAAGGTTGGTGACCAATGGTTTCCGGTCGAGCGCGTCGTTTTTGAATGGATCGTCCCCAGGGACGATAAGATCGTCGATGCGATAAGTCATGCTATTAACCCTCCAATGAAATTCCGAATGCCGCCGAAAAAGGGACGGTCGCGCCGTCCCTTTTCCGCAGTTTATCCGCCGGTTTATTCGGCGACGATCTCGAACGAAACCGTGGCGAGGCTTTGCTTGAGTTCCACGCTCGGCAAAAACGATATTTGTGCTTTTCTCACATGGCGCACAGACAGTTCTTCCGGGATATCCACGCCTTCGCTCGATATGGTGACGCGGAACGTGCCGAAACCTTCCAGCCGGATGCTTTGGCCCAGCTTCAGGAAGGTGGGCATGATCTGCACCAGGTTGCTGAGCGTGCTTTGCACATCGCCCAGCGACAGCGAGGAACGTTGCACGATTTCCTCCGCGATGTCCTTGATATTCACGGAGCCAGCGCTTTTCTGGGTGAGGTACCACTTGCTCTGGCTGGGATTGGACGGGAGTGTCCGCGAGATTTTCCTGAGTTTGATGGCCATGTGACCCTCCTATGATGTGCGAGACGCAAAAATGACAGCCTGCCAGTTATTTGTCAAGATGCGCTCCTGAAATATTCCGTCCGACGCCTTCCGGGCGGTCTGGGCAGGCCGTTCAAACGCGTTGCCCAACTCCTTTGAAGGAGTAGGCGTACTCCTTCAAAGGAGTAGGCGTACTCCTTCAAACGAGTAGGCGTACTCCTTCAAACGAGTAGGCGTACTCCTTCAACCTAAAAGCCTCGGTTGAAGACCAGCAGCGAGGGTGAATTGCTGGCAGGCTGTGGTTTTTCCGCGGATCGAGGGAGTCACCGGATGGGTGGGTCGAAATTGAAGCGTTTGCAAGGCGAAGAGATGCTGATGTCGTGCGCCGGGGTGCAGACGGCGGGCGGTCGGGTTCAGGTTCGCTGGGAAGCCGGCAGCGCGGCGACGCCCATGGGACAGTTGGCGTATTTCATCGAGTTTCTGACGCTGACTATGTGATTACCCTGCCGGGTCGAAAACAATGCGGCAGGCTTGCCGGCGGCAGGGTAACATTCCGCCTCGCGCCGCCATGCCCCCCCGCCCGCGAGTAATACCGACCGTGACTTCCTCCCCCCCGCCCGCACCGAAGATTCCGACCATCACCGTTGGCCTCCGTCCTTTCGATCCCGCGCAACCATCCGCCGGCGGCGGGCTGCCGGCGGTGTCGGCGCTGTTGGCCACTTGCTCGGCCCGTCCGGACGGCGGCGCGCGTTTCGTTTTCGCGCTCGAAGGACGCCTCGACGCCCTGCGCCTGCCAGCGGCGGACGCGCCATGTTCCGACCCATTATGGCGACACACTTGTTTCGAGGCGTTTCTTGCCGCGCCGGGCGAGGACGGCTACCGCGAATACAACTTCTCGCCCGCCGGGCCGTGGGCGACGAGCCGGTTCCGGCGCTATCGTGAAATCGAAGACTCGCCCGTCGACGCGGCGGCGCAAGCGCCCGTCCTGACCGCCGATCGCCGCGACGGCGTCCTGACGCTCGAGGTCGACCTGCCGTCCGCGCTCCTGCCGCCCTGCCCCGTGCTGCGCGTCGGACTGGCCGCGGTGATCGAGCACGACGACGGTCGCCTCGAATATTGGGCCATCCACCATCCCGCCGGACAGCCAGATTTCCACCATGCCGACGGTTGGCTGCTGGAACTCGATACCCGCCTGGTGGCGCAATGAACACACGCTTTCTGACCGGCCTCGACCGCCTGCTCGCCGAACCCGGCCTCGTCCGCGCCCTTGGGGGCCGCAGGGTGGCGCTGCTCGCGCATCCCGCCTCGGTCACGCACGATCTCACCCACGCCCTCGACGCGCTCGCGGCGCTGCCCGGCGTGCGGCTTTCCGCCGCTTTCGGCCCCCAGCACGGCCTGCGCGGCGACAAGCAGGACAACATGGTGGAATCGCCCGATTATGCCGACCCGGTGCATGGCATCCCGGTGTTCAGCCTCTATGGCGAGGTGCGCCGCCCGAGCGCGGCGATGATGGACAGCTTCGAGGTGCTGCTCGTCGATTTGCAGGATCTGGGCTGCCGCATCTACACCTTCATCACCACTTTGCGCTATGTGCTCGAAGAAGCTGCCCGTCACGGCAAATCGGTGTGGGTGCTCGACCGCCCCAATCCGGTCGGGCGCCCCGTGGAAGGGCTGCTGCTGCGCGCTGGCTGGGAAAGCTTTGTCGGCGCGGGGCCGCTGCCGATGCGCCACGGCCTGACCCTGGGCGAGCTGGCGCGCTGGTTCGTCGCCGCATCCAGGCTCGACGTCGATTATCAAGTCGTCACCATGGCCGGTTGGGAGCCGGATGCCGCGCCGGGGTACGGCTGGCCGCTCGCCGGACGCTCGTGGGTGAATCCCAGCCCCAACGCGCCCAATCTTTCCATGGCCCGCGCCTACGCCGGCACCGTGATGCTCGAAGGCACCACGCTCTCCGAAGGACGCGGCACCACCCGCCCGCTCGAATTGTTCGGCGCGCCGGGGATCGACGCCCGCGCCCTCGTCGCGGAAATGCGCGCCCTTGCGCCGCAATGGCTCGCCGGCTGCCGGCTGCGCGAATGCTGGTTCGAGCCGACATTCCACAAGCACGCCGGGCAACTGTGCGCGGGCGTGCAGATCCATGTCGATGCCAGCCACTACGGACACGCCGCCTTCCAGCCCTGGCGTCTGATGGCGTTGGCTTTCAAGGCCCTGCGCCGGCTTGAACCCGGCTACCCGTTGTGGCGCGATTTCCCCTACGAATACGAGCGCGATCGCCTGGCGATCGACCTCATCAACGGCAGCCCGCTCCTGCGCGAATGGGTAGACGACGCCGCCGCCTCCCCGGACGATCTCGATGCGCTGGCCCGCGCCGACGAAACCGCCTGGCTTGAAACCCGCAGCCCCTGCCTGCTTTATCCCTGACCCGATTTCCGGAACATTTCCCGGAGGAGATGCCGCGATGAAACACTCCCTCAAAATCTTCGCCTGTCACTCCAACGACGCGCTCGCCCGCGAGATCTGCCACCGCCTCGGCGTCCCGCTTTCCCAGCTCGAAATCTCGCGCTTTTCCAACGACAACCTGCATGTGCAAATCCTGGAAAACGTGCGCGAGCGCGACGTGTTCGTGGTGCAGTCCTTCACCGCGCCGGTAAGCGACCACATCATGGAGTTGCTGATCACCCTCGACGCCCTGCGCAGCGCCTCGGCACAGCGCATCACGGCGGTGATTCCCTACTATTCCTATGCCCGGTCGGACAAAAAGGACAAGCCGCGCATTTCGATCACCGGGCGGCTGATGGCCGACATGCTCGTCACCGCCGGGGCCGACCGCGTGTTGACCATGGATTTGCATGCCGACCAGGTACACGGCTTTTTCAGCGTGCCGGTCGATCATCTCACCACGATTCCGGTCATCGCCGATCACTTCCGCCAGCACTACGATCTCTCGAACATGGTCGCGGTCGCCACCGACGCCGGCGGCGCCAAACGGGTGGGACGGTTCTCCGAGCGGCTCGGCATTCCGATGGCGATCGTCGACAAGCGCCGCATCGACGACACCACGGTGAGGCAAGGGCAAATGGTCGGCGAGGTGAGCGGACGCGACGCGGTGATTTTCGAGGATGAAATCTCCACCGCCGGCACGCTGGTCTCGACCATCGAAACCCTGCGCGCCGCCGGCGCGCGCAGCATCCACGCCGGCGCGGCGCACGGCGTGCTGTGCGGCCCGGCCATCGAGCGGCTGCGCGACGCGCCAATCGATTCCATCGTCGTCACCAATACCGTGCACGTCGCGCCGGAAAAGCGGTTCGACAAACTCACCATGCTCACCACCGCGCCGCTGTTCGCGGCGGCCATCGAGCGCATCCACAGCGGCGCGAGCGTGGGGGCGCTGTTCGCTTAACCCCCGCGCGCGGCCTCGCCGCCTTTGCCCGCCCCGCTTCGCGGGGATTAGAATCGACGTCTTTCGCAAGCGCCCGGATCATCGCCATGCCCCAATACCGTTCCCACACCTCCACTTCCGGTCGCAACATGGCGGGCGCGCGCGCGCTGTGGCGCGCCACCGGCATGAAAGACGATGATTTCGGCAAGCCGATCATCGCCGTCGCCAACAGCTTCACCCAGTTCGTGCCCGGCCACGTGCACCTGAAAGAGCTTGGGCAGTTGGTGGCGCGCGAGATTGAGGCGGCGGGCGGCGTGGCGCGGGAGTTCAACACCATCGCCATCGACGACGGTATCGCCATGGGGCACGGCGGCATGCTCTATTCCCTGCCCTCGCGCGAGCTTATCGCCGATTCGGTCGAATACATGGCGAACGCCCATACCGCCGATGCGCTCGTATGTATCTCGAACTGCGACAAAATCACCCCGGGCATGCTGATGGCGGCGCTGCGGCTCAACATCCCGGCGATCTTCGTCTCCGGCGGGCCGATGGAAGCCGGCAAGCTCACATGGGAGACGAAGCGCCTGTCGCTCGACCTCATCGACGCGATGGTGAAGGCGGCGGACAAAACCCGCACCGACGCCGAAGTCGAAGCGGTCGAACGTTCGGCCTGTCCGACCTGCGGTTCGTGCTCGGGCATGTTTACCGCCAACTCCATGAACTGTCTCACCGAGGCGCTCGGCCTGTCGCTGCCGGGCAACGGCACCCTGCTGGCGACCCACGCCGACCGCGAGCGCCTGTTCCGCGAGGCCGGGCGGCGCATCGTCGACATGGCGCGGCGATATTACGAGCGCGACGACGACACCGTGCTGCCGCGCTCGATCGCCCGCTTCGAGGCGTTCGAGAACGCGATGAGCCTCGACGTGGCGATGGGCGGCTCGACCAACACCGTGCTGCACCTGCTCGCCGCCGCGCGCGAGGCCGGGGTGGATTTCACCATGAAGGACATCGACCGCCTGTCGCGCCGCGTGCCCTGTCTGTGCAAGGTGGCGCCGGCGACAGCCGACATCCACATCGAGGACGTGCACCGCGCCGGCGGCGTCATGGGCATCCTCGGCGAACTCGACCGCGCCGGTCTCCTCCACCGCGACGTGCCCACCGTGCACAGCCGCAGCCTGGGCGAGGCGCTCACGCGCTGGGATGTGATCCAGGCGCACGACAATGCCGTGTTCGATTTCTACCGCGCCGCGCCCGGCGGCGTGCCGAGCCAACAGGCGTTCAGTCAGGACAGGCGCTGGCCCGAACTCGACCTCGACCGCTCCCATGGCGCGATCCGCGACCGCGCCAACGCCTTCAGCGCCGACGGCGGACTGGCTGTGCTGTTCGGCAACATCGCGGAGAAAGGCTGCATCGTCAAAACCGCCGGCGTCGACGAATCAATCTGGAAATTCTCCGGCAAGGCGAAAGTCTTCGAGAGCCAGGAAGCCGCCGTCGACGGCATCCTCGGCGGCAAGGTGGAAGCTGGCGACACGGTCGTCATCCGCTACGAAGGCCCCAAGGGCGGCCCCGGCATGCAGGAGATGCTCTACCCGACGAGCTACATCAAATCGCGCGGCCTCGGCAAGCAGTGCGCCCTTCTCACCGACGGACGCTTTTCCGGCGGCACCTCGGGACTGTCCATCGGCCACGTCTCGCCGGAAGCCGCCTGCGGCGGCGCGATCGCCCTGGTCGAAGACGGCGACATCATCGAAATCGACATCCCCGCCCGCAGCATCCGACTGGCGGTCGGCGACGACGAACTCGCCCGCCGCAAGGCGGCCATGGTCGCGCGCGGCGACGCGGCCTGGAAACCCGGCGGGCGCGAACGCACGGTCTCGGCGGCGCTCCAGGCTTACGCGGCGCTCACCACCTCCGCCGATACCGGCGCGGTACGCGATGTAACCCAGGCGCAACGCTGAAAATGCGGCGCGCCCGCCTTCCCCGGCACAACGCTATTCCCTTGGAGACGCAAATCCTGTACGTTCAAGAAGTTGCATCCATCTGCCCCGGGCCACGCCTGCGATGATGCGCGCCGCACCGATTTTCCGACGACGATTTCCCGACTCCCGCCCCGCCCATGGATGCCGAACTCACCCGCCTTGAAGCGCAGCTCGAACAACTGATCAACCTATACGCGGCGATCCGCAACGAAAATCGGGAACTGCGCACGCACAAATCCCGGCTCGAAGCCGAAAACCGCTTGCTCACGAGCAAGGTCGACCTGACCACCGAAAAGCTCGAAGCCATGCTCGCCAGGCTGCCGCAATAAAAGGAGAGGCCGCAATGAAGGAAAAAGGGGCCGCGACGACGACAAGCGACGCCGACGCGATCGACATCGCTCTTCTGGGCAAGGAATACCACGTATCATGCCCCGCGCGCGAAAAGGAAAGCCTGCTCGAAGCCGTCGCCTACCTCGACCAGCGCCTCGCCGAAACATCGAAAAAGACCCATGCCGCCGGCGAGACGCTCGCGGTGATGACGGCGCTGAATATTGCTCATGAGTTCCTCCAACTTCTGCACGGTCGCGGGTTTGACTTGCCCACCCTGAAGCGTAGAATCGGCGCCATGCAAACACGTATCGAGAGCGTGCTCGCCCAGCAGGAAAAGCTCTTCTGAAAGCGGCTCTTCCGAAAGCGGTTCCCGGGCGACATACCCCGTGCGGGTTCGCAGGAACAATCCCCTGCGGTGTTCGTGAAAGCCGTAAGTTCCGTGAACCAATATCGAGTGACCGGTTGCCGACCCAGGAAACCGCCAGTGTGCACGCCCCTTCGGCGGGCGAGCCTGAGGCGGAAGGAAAGCAGCCCCCTGAGCTTCAGGTTCAGGATGATCCGGCGGACACGGCACAGGCGGGGGGCCCCACTGAATAAAGGCGTGGCGCATCGCGGCCACGCCTTTTCGTTACCGCCGCCATCCGGCGGGCCGGCGACGATGTCCCATTTCCGCAACGGCGCGCCCGCCCTCCTGAACGCATGACATTCGACCCGTGGTGGCTGACCTATCCCCTGCTCGGGGCCGTAGTGGGTTTTCTCGCCGGGCTGCTCGGCATCGGCGGCGGCGCCATCATGGTGCCGGTACTGAGCACCCTTTTTCTCGCCCAGGGCTTCCCCAGCGAACAGTTCGTACACATGGCGCTCGGCACCTCGATGGCCACCATCATGCTGACCTCGGTTTCCAGCCTGCGCGCGCATCACGCCCACGGCGCGGTGCAGTGGGACATCGTGCGCCGGATCGCGCCGGGCATCCTCGCCGGCACCTTCGCCGGCACCTTCATCGCCTCGCGCCTGGACACCGTGCCGCTGGCGGTGTTCTTCGCCTGCTTCATGAGCTTTGTCGCCGCCCAGATGCTCTACAACATCAAGCCGAAACCCTCGCGCGAATTGCCGGGCCGCTTCGGCATGAGCGCCGCCGGGCTTTTCATCGGCGCGGTCTCGGCGCTGGTGGCCATCGGCGGCGGCTCGCTCTCGGTGCCTTTCATGGCCTGGTGCAACGTCAGGATGCAGCACGCCATCGGCACCTCGGCGGCCATCGGCTTCCCGATCGCGCTGGCGGGCACCCTCGGCTACCTGGTCAACGGCTGGTCGCAGGCGGACGCGCCGCCCTTCACCCTGGGCTATATCCACCTGCCCGCCCTGATACTCGTCGGCCTGGCAAGCGTGCTCACCGCCCCGTCCGGCGCCGCCTTCGCCCATCGCCTGCCGGTACCGGCGCTGAAAAAAGCCTTTGCCGGCATGCTGATCCTGCTCGTCCTCAAGATGCTGCACGGCGTGTTCGCCTGAACCACGCCCGGACGGGCGTTATCATGGCGCACCTTTCACACCGAACCGCGAAGGCCGCGTCATGATCGAAGCCTGCACCCTCCCCGTCACCCTGTTCCAGCAAAACTGCACCATTCTTTGGTGCGACAAGACCCGCAAGGCCGCCGTGGTCGACCCCGGCGGCGAAGTCGAACGCATCCGCGCCGCCATCGCCACGCTGGGCGTCACGGTCGAACGCATCCTGCTCACCCACGGCCACATCGACCACGTCGGCGCCGCCGCGCCGCTGGCCGAGGCGCTCGCGGCGCCCATCGAAGGGCCACAACGGGAAGACGGCTTTCTGATCGAAGACGACTACCTCGGTCGACAATGCAAAATGTTCGGCTTCCCCGCGGTCGCGGGCTTCAGCCCCGCGCGCTGGCTCGACGACGGCGACAGCGTGCGGATCGGCGACGAAACCCTGCAAGTCATCCACGCCCCCGGCCACACGCCGGGGCATGTGGTCTACTTCCATGCCGGCGCGAAGCTGGCTCTGGTGGGCGACGTCCTCTTTGCCGGCTCCATCGGCCGCACCGATTTCCCGCGCGGCGACCATCCGACCCTGATCCGCTCCATCCGCGAGCGTCTTTTCCCGCTCGGCGACGACGTGAGCTTCATCCCCGGCCACGGGCCGATGTCGACTTTCGGCGAGGAACGGGCAAGCAATCCCTACGTCGGCGACGAGCGGGGTTGACC
>JAIRNL010000220.1 GCA_031258035.1 Azoarcus sp.
CCGGCGAGAAAGAAAAGCGCGAGCGAAACCAGTATCCAGCCGGTGGTAAGCGTCCAGCCTCCCTGGTACATCAGCCACAGGCCGGAGAGCGGCTGGAAGATGACGGCGGGCGTGGTAAACCAGGTGTCGGCGCGCACGACGAGGCGACTCACCACGGCAATGGCTTCCACGCTTTTCGCGCGATTGGCGAAGAAGAGGTAGAACGCCGTGCCAAAGCCGGTGCCGACCATGAGGACGGAGGAAACAATGTGCAGCCATTTGACGATCAGGTAAGTATTCATGATGTGCTCTCCCCGGCATGGAGTTGGATGAGGATGGCCGCGACAGCCAGATTCTTGAGCACCGGGCCAAAGGGATGGAAGAGGAATTCCGGCAGCCGCCAGCAGATCAGCAGGGTGTAGGCGGCGATGAGGACGAGTTGGAAAAGCCAGAGTTTTCGTCCGGGGTGAAAGAGGGTGAGCACCCCCATGAGCGCGTCGAGCGCCACGGCAAGCGCAAGCGTCGTGGCGGCGGCCATGCCTGTCAGGCCGAACGGGAGGAGGAGCCCGAGGCTGTCTTCGATGGGATGAAAGGCAATGCTGCACAAGGCCGTCAGGAGCCAGATGGCCGCCAGGATGCCGATGAGCATGGGCCGCTGCCAGGCGGCGAGCGCGCCGGCGCGCAGGCGCCCGGCCTCTTCGGGCAAGGCGAAGTCGGCGGGGTCGCGCAGGGTCTGGCTGGGGAGCGGCGCTGGTTTTTCGGGATCGTCGGCGCGGTTGCCCTCCCGCATCATGGCCCAGGTGTCGCGGCTCAGGAGCGAGGCGGGGAACATCCCGGCGCAGCGCGCCGCCACCGCCATGAGGCTGGCCGGAATCGGCAGGTGGGGCGCGGGCGGCAGTTTCATCAGGGCACGGTAAGTCTCCATCCACTCCGCGTAACCCAGGGCGCGGGGGCCGGGCAGGTGGCGTATGCGGCTGGCTGCGGTGGGAGCCGCGAGGCAGGCCGCGACCGCCGCCGCGACGTCGTCTATATGCACGGGGCGCAATTCGCCCGCGCCGCGCGGGATGCAGAGTACGGGCAGGCTGGCCGAGGCCATGAAAAAGCGCGTCGAGACGCCCTCCGGGCCGAAGACGAGCGCGGGGCGCAATACCGTGGCGTTTGCGGGCAAGGCTTCCAGCAGGGCGGCATCCGCCGCGTACTTGCTGGCGAGGTAAGGCAGGGTCGCGGGAGCGCCGAGGGCGGAGATTTGCACGACCCTCCCGATGCCCGCCCGGGCGGCGGCGCGGAACAATGCCGCCGGGGCGCGATGGTGGATGCGCTCGAAGTCTTCCGCCCGCTGTTCGCGCAGGATGCCGACAGCGTTGATGACGGCATCCATTTTTTCGAGCCGTGGCAACCAGTCTTCCGGCGCGAGGTCGCGCCGATAGTCGATGGCGATGTCGCCGGGCAGGCGCGGGCGGCGCACGCCGCGCGTCACGCGGTGTCCGGCGGCGACGAGCGCCCGCTGGATGGCCCGCCCGAGGAAACCGTCCGCGCCGCAGAGAAAAACATCCATGTCGAACCTCCGTTCATGACTTGTGCGTTTTCGGGAGAGCGCAGACGCCCTGCGCGCAGTCCGGCGGCGTCATCCACCGGAAGATGCCGCCGAAATGCTTCGACAGCCACACGCGGTGGCGGGCGAAGCAGCCATAAGCCAGTTCGGTGATGTGCGAAAGCACGGGCAGGCGCGTGGGCGCGGCGATCCAGCCGAGACCGACCGCCGCGAGCGCCAGCCGGAAGACTTCCGGCCCTTCGACGATGAGGCCATCGGCGCGACGCGCGGTGATTCGGGCGAGCAGGACTTCGCGCTCGCGCCCGTAGGGGGCGGGGTCGAAGGCCGGATCGGTAACGTCGATGAAGCGGATGCGCCGTTGCCGGTCGCGGCGGCGCAACTTCGCCACGTCGCAGCGGCAGATGGCGCAATTGCCGTCGTAGAGGAATTCCAGCGGGTAAATGTTGCCGTCCATGGTGTTTATCCTTTTGTCCGAAATTTCAGTAAAAAGTGAAACTTGCGCGCTCAAAAAAAGCGGACGAGCCGCGCGAAAGAAAGCGGGGCCGGAACCCCGCCGCCGCTGTTTCATTTTTCTTCTTTATCTTCCTTCGCCCCCCGCACGAAGTTGTGCACTCTCGCGCCCATTTTGAGGATTTTCATCAGGGTCTCCGGCGCCTGCCGCAGCATTTCGTCGGCCCAGGCGGTGAGGGTATGGATGAATTCGCGCGTCTCCCGGATACGTTGCTGTGCGGCTGGCGTCTCCCGGGCGAAATCGGGACTGGCTAGAATGTCGCCCAATACAGCCAGCGTCGGTTCGATTTCGCGCTGCTTGCGACCTTCGACGATCAGCTTGAAAAGCTCCCAGACATCCCCCGAGGTCTCGAAATGGTCGCGCCGATCGCCCATGCTGTGGCTGATTTTCACCAGCCGCCACGACAGAAGCTCCTTGAGGCTCATGCTGACATTGGAGCGCGCCACCGAGAGCGTTTCCGCGATCTCGTCCGCGGGCAGCGGACGTCCGACAAGGTAAAGCAAGGCATGGATCTGCGCCACGCTGCGGTTGACGCCCCAGCGCGCGCCCATTTCGCCCCAGTGCAGGATGAATCGTTCGGTGATCGGTGTGAGTTCCATGGTGGCGGATCATGGACTTTTCTGAAGTTTCAGTCAAGAGTGAAATTTCAGAAGTGGGCATCTATTAACGGCGAACCTACGAAAAAGTGCCTGTGTCAAGCAAAGAGTGAAAATGGCTTGATGGCCGTAAGTCTATATGGGGCGCGGGTTTAGCTCTACTTCGAGCCGCTTTGCGAGGCTACGGCCTGATGGGCCAGGTCACTGCGTAAGGCCAAGGTCAGCCAGCGCATCATCGGTGCCTTGAAGTTGCTCTCGTCGCATCGTCGCGTGTCCGGTCGGTCAATGGCTCAAGCGTGAGCCGGCGGCGGCACCGAAGCCAGCGGCTGTACCGCCAGGCGCAGGCCCATCACCTTGAGGATGGCCGTCAGGCTGTCCAAGGCCGGGTTGCCCTTCGGCGAAAGCGTGCGGTAGAGCTGCGTCGGGTTCAGGTGCGCCTGTTCGGCCACCGCCTGCACGCCGCCGAACGCCTGCGCGAGCTGGCGCAGCACGGTCAGCAATTCGGCCTGGTCGCCGTCTTCGAGGATGCCGTTGATGACGTCGAGCGCGAGCGCCGGATCGCTGCGGTACAGCTCGGCCATCGCTTCGTCATGGGTTCTGCTTCTCATTCGTCGGTTCTCCGTTGCCAGTCCTGCCAGTAGTCCACCGCGCGGTCGATGTCCGTGTCCTGCGTGCGCTTGTCGCCGCAGCACAACAGCAACACCAGCCGCTGCCCCGACAGGGCGTAATAGACCCGGTAGCCCGGCCCCGCGTCGATGCGCAACTCCCACACGCCATCACGACAGAATTTGTGATCGCCGAAGTTGCCTTGTTCGATGCGGGCCACGCGCCGGATGATCGCCACCTTGGCCTTGCCATCCCGCAGGCGACCCAGCCAGTCGATGTAGAGATCCTTCTGCCCGTCGACCGTCAGGTAGTGCTCGATTCGGTACATGGTCATTTTCGTTTATAGACGAATCAAAGTCAAAAAACCCCGCCGTGGCGGGGTTTTCGAGACTTCCTGAATGTCCTGGAACAGGTGGCTGGTGGGTGCTGACGGGGTCGAACCGCCGACATTCGCTTTAAATCGTCAATGCGCCCGTATGGCCTGCGTCGTGACGTCTCCCCCGGCAACGGGAAGCGGCGTTTCTTCGTGTTCGGGCAGCGGCACTGGCTTGCGTTCAAGAGCCAGTTCCAGGACCTGGTCGATCCAGCGCACCGGGATGATTTCGATCGCGTTCTTGATGTTGTCCGGGATCTCGGCGAGATCCTTGACGTTTTCTTCCGGAATCAGCGCGCGCGCAATGCCGCCGCGCACGGCGGCAAGGAGTTTTTCTTTCAGGCCGCCGATCGGCAGGACTTCGCCGCGCAGGGTAATCTCGCCTGTCATTGCCACGTCGCAACATACGGGAATGCCGCTGAGCACCGACACCAGCGCGGTGGTGATCGCACTGCCCGCCGAAGGGCCGTCCTTGGGAATCGCGCCTTCCGGCAAGTGGATGTGGATGTCGCTTTTCTGGTAGAAGTCGCTTTCGACCCCCAGTGACCTGGCTCGACGGCGCACGACCGAAAGCGCGGCCTGGATGGATTCCTGCATGACTTCGCCCAGCTTGCCGGTGGTCATCACCTTGCCCTTGCCCGGCAACACCACGGCTTCGACCGTCAGCAACTCGCCGCCGACTTCGGTCCAGGCCAGACCCGTGACCTGCCCGATCTGGTTCTGCTTTTCCGCTATGCCGAAGTTGTAACGGCGCACGCCGAGGTGTTTGTCGAGGTTCCTGGCATTGACCACGACTTTGCTCGCGCGCGGCTTGAGTACCAGCGCCTTCACCACCTTGCGGCAGATTTTCGAGATTTCGCGTTCGAGACCGCGCACGCCCGCTTCCCTGGTGTAGTAGCGGCAGATGTTCCGCAAGGCATCGTCGGTGACGGTCAGTTCGGTCGCCTTGAGGCCGTTGCTCTTGACCTGCTTGGGCAGCAGATAGCGGTGGGCGATGTTGACTTTCTCATCCTCGGTGTAACCGGACAGGCGGATCACTTCCATGCGGTCGAGCAGCGGCGGCGGGATGTTGAGCGTGTTGGCGGTGGCAACGAACATCACATCGGAGAGGTCGTAATCGACTTCGATGTAATGATCCTGAAAGGTGTGGTTCTGCTCGGGATCGAGCACTTCCAGCAGGGCGGAAGAGGGGTCGCCCCGGAAGTCCATGCCGAGTTTGTCGACTTCGTCGAGCAGGAAAAGCGGGTTCTTTACCCCGACCTTGGTCATGTTTTGCAGGATCTTGCCGGGCATCGAGCCGATGTAGGTACGGCGGTGGCCGCGGATTTCGGCTTCGTCGCGCACCCCGCCGAGCGCCATGCGCACGAACTTCCGGTTGGTCGCCTTGGCGATGGACTGCCCCAGCGAGGTCTTGCCGACGCCCGGCGGCCCCACGAGGCAGAGGATCGGCGCTTTCACCTTGTCGACACGCTGCTGCACAGCCAGGTATTCGAGGATGCGTTCCTTGACTTTCTCCAGCCCGTAGTGATCCTTGTCGAGAATCTTTTCCGCCTCAGCCAGGTTCCTGCTGACCCGCGAGCGTTTTTTCCACGGCAGGCCGACCATGGTGTCGACGTAGTTGCGCACGACGGTGGCTTCGGCGGACATCGGTGACATCAGGCGCAGCTTTTTGAATTCGGATTGCGTCTTCGCCAGCGCCTCCTTGGACATGCCGATGCTCTTGATCTTCTTTTCCATTTCTTCGAAGTCGGCACCTTCCTCGCCTTCCCCGAGTTCTTTCTGGATCGCCTTGACCTGCTCGTTGAGGTAGTACTCGCGCTGGCTTTTTTCCATCTGGCGCTTGACCCGGCCCCGGATGCGCTTTTCGACCTGGAGAATGTCGATTTCGTTTTCGATCTGCGCCAGCAGGCGGTCGAGCCGCTCGCCGACGTTGAGCATCTGCAACACTTCCTGCTTCTGTTCGAGCTTGAGCGGCAGGTGGGCAGCGATGGTGTCGGCGAGGCGGCCCGTGTCTTCGATGCCGGCAAGCGAGGAGATGATCTCGCCCGGAATCTTCTTGTTGAGCTTCACGTACTGGTCGAACTGCGCGATGATCGCGCGCCGCATCGCTTCGAGCTCGGTGTTGTTCCTGTCCGAGGAAACGACCGGCGTGGCGCGGCCAATGAAGAGTTGGCGCAGGTCTTGCACCGCGTCGAGCCTGGCTCGCCGCACGCCTTCGACCAGCACCTTGATGGTGCCGTCGGGCAGCCGCAGCATTTGCAGGATGTTGGCGACGCAGCCGACGCTGTAGAGATCGGCCACGACGGGCTCGTCCTGGGCCGCCGAGTGCTGCGCGACCAGCAGGATGCTCTTGCCCGTCTCCATGGCCGCTTCCAGCGCCTTGATCGACTTGGGACGTCCCACGAAAAGCGGGATGACCATGTGCGGGAACACCACTACGTCGCGCAATGGCAGCAGCGGCAGTTCCAGTTGCTCGTTGGGGAGATCGGCAGAGCCGGACATTATGTTTTCCTTGCGCAAAAGAACCGTACCCATGTTGGGGCACGGTTCCATTTAATCAAGTACCGACCCCGCGTATCCGCTTGTCCATCGACGGCGAAGGATGCGCGCCGGAGGGTCGGGGAACTTTAGTTGTAGCCTGATACTTTCGGCTGGTCGGCGTAGATCAGGAGCGGCTTGGCGCCTTCGTCGATGGCGCTTTCGTCGATGGCGACCTTTGCCACTCCTTCGAGACTGGGCAGGTCATACATGATGTCGAGCAGCGACATTTCCAGGATCGAACGCAGCCCGCGCGCGCCGGTCTTGCGCTGGATCGCTTTTTTCGCCACCGCGCGCAGCGCCGCCGGGCGGATTTCGAGTTCGACGCCTTCCATCGAAAACAGCTTCTGGTATTGCTTGATCAGGGCGTTCCTGGGCTCGGTCAGGATCTGGATCAGCGCGTCCTCGTCGAGTTCGTGCAGGGTCGCCACCACCGGCAGGCGCCCGATCAGTTCGGGGATGAGGCCGAACTTGATCAGATCCTCGGGTTCGACCTGGCCGAAGGCTTCGGTCAGGCTGTGGCTTTTGGCGCTTTTCACTTCGGCGCCGAAACCAATCCCGACTTTTTCGGTGCGGTTGAGGATGACCTTTTCCAGGCCGTCGAACGCGCCGCCGCAGATGAACAGGACGTTGGTGGTGTCGACGTGGATGAAATCCTGGTTCGGGTGCTTGCGCCCGCCCTGGGGCGGAATCGAGGCGACGGTGCCTTCGACGAGTTTCAGGAGCGCCTGCTGCACGCCCTCGCCCGATACGTCGCGGGTAATCGAGGGGTTGTCGGACTTGCGCGAAATCTTGTCGATTTCGTCGATGTAGACGATGCCCTGCTGGGCCTTTTCGACATCGTAGTCGCACTTTTGCAGCAGCTTCTGGATGATGTTCTCGACGTCTTCGCCCACGTAGCCGGCTTCGGTGAGCGTGGTGGCGTCGGCCATCACGAAGGGCACATCGAGAAGGCGGGCCAGCGTCTGGGCCAGCAGCGTCTTGCCCGAGCCGGTCGGCCCGATCAGCAGGATGTTGCTTTTGGCCAGCTCCACGTCATCCTTGATGGCGTTGCCGAGGTGGCGCAGGCGTTTGTAGTGGTTGTAGACCGCCACGGACAGATTGCGCTTGGCCTGGGCCTGGCCGATCACGTATTGATCGAGGATCGCGCAGATCTCATGGGGCGTCGGCAACTGTCCGCGGATGTTTTCCACCCCGAGGCCATCGGCGATTTCCTCGCGGATGATGTCGTTGCACAGCCCGATGCATTCGTCGCAAATGAAAACAGACGGCCCCGCGATGAGTTTGCGAACTTCGTGCTGGCTTTTGCCACAAAACGAGCAGTAGAGCAGTTTTTCTCCGTCGGTGCCCGATCTCTTGTCCGGCATGATCGTCTCCTCGTCAGATCTCGTCGCGGGTAAGCATCACTTTGTCGATGAGACCGTACTCCAACGCCGCGGCCGCAGACAGGAAATTATCCCGATCGGTATCTTTTTCTATCTGTTCCACGGGTTTGCCCGTGTGCTTGGACAGCATTTCGTTCAGCCGGGCGCGCATCTGGAGAATTTCACGGGCATGGATCTCGATGTCGGAAGCCTGTCCCTGGAATCCGCCGAGCGGCTGGTGGATCATGATCCTGGAATTGGGCAGGCAGCAACGCTTGCCCCTGGCGCCCGCGGCGAGCAGGAAAGCGCCCATGCTCGCCGCCTGTCCGATGCACAGCGTGTTGACGTCTGGCTTGATGAATTGCATGGTGTCGTAGATCGCCAGCCCCGCCGTCACCGAGCCGCCGGGAGAATTGATGTAGAAATGGATATCCTTGTCGGGATTTTCCGATTCGAGGAACAACAATTGCGCCACGATCAGGTTGGCGGTGGTGTCGTTGACCTGTCCGACGAGGAAAATGATCCGTTCCTTGAGCAGGCGCGAGTAAATGTCATAGGCGCGTTCGCCGCGCCCGCTTTGCTCGATGACCATCGGCACCAGGCCGAGGCCGACCGGGTTCCATTCACTGCCTCGTGCGGATTTGTCGTTCATCGTGAAACC
>JAIRNL010000274.1 GCA_031258035.1 Azoarcus sp.
CCTCACTGTCATTCCGCGCGTAGTCGCGGAATCCAGACGGCGCGTGGATTCCGCGACTTCGCGCGGAATGACAGGGGTGTGCATAGACTGCGTCATGGGGTGTGTTTGCATGCAAAGGACACGAAGCGTCCCTGACTGTCCTTGCGTGCAAAGGGCGCGAAGCGCCCCTCACTGTCATTCCGCGCGTAGTCGCGGAATCCAGACGGCGCGTGGATTCCGCGACTTCGCGCGGAATGACAGGGGTGTGCATAGACTGCGTCATGGGGTGTGTTTGCATGCAAAGGGCGCGGAGCGTCCCTGACTGTCTTTGCGTGCAAAGGGCGCGAAGCGTCCCTCAGAGGGTGTTTTCAACATACCAAAATTGGCGATCAGGCATTCCCAGGCAGGGCAGGCACAGGGGCCTGCCCTGCGCATTTCGCCAATTATGGGTGTTTTGAAAACACCCTCTCACTGTCATTCCGCGCGAAGTCGCGGAATCCAGACGGCGCGTGGATTCCGCGACTACGCGCGGAATGACAGTCAGGGGCGCTTCGCGCCCTTTGTATGCAATGGCACTTCATGGAGTAGGTTATGGCTGCAATAAATCAGGGTTTCCCTAAAGGCATGCATAAATGGCATATCCGGGGGATAGCGGGCGAACGGTGTTCCCCCGCTAGTTTCAAAAGCGGGAGACATTCGCGCCAGAAGCAAACACGCTCTATATGGCCTTCAGGAAAGCCAGCAAGGCTTCGCGTTCCCTGGCGCTCATGCGCCGCACGGCTTCTTTCGCTTTTTCGCCTTCGCCGCCGTGCCAGAGGATCGCTTCCAGCAGGTTGCGGGCGCGGCCATCGTGCAGCAGGCCGGTGTGGGCATTGACGGCATCGGCGAGGCCGATGCCCCAGAGTGGCGGGGTACGCCATTGGCGGCCGTCGGCGCGGTAGTCGGGGCGGCCATCAGCCAGGCCCGGCCCCATGTCGTGCAGAAGCAGATCGGTATAGGGGTGGATGCGCTGGCCGGCAAGCGCGGGCAAGGCCGGGAAGGGGCCGGTCTTCAGGCTCGGCTGGTGGCAGGCGGCGCAGCCGGCGGCATGGAAGAGCGCCTTGCCAGCCAGCACTTTCGGGTCGTTCTGGTTGCGGGTGTCAGGGACGGCAAGCACGAAGTGATAAAGCGTCATGTCGTCCAGGTCGGCCTTGGAAATCTCCGGGTGCTTTTCGCCCACCCGCGCCCTGACGGCGGCACAGGCGGTTTGCGCGGGGGGGCAGTTCGGCTCGGGCAGGACGTCGCTGGTGATGCCCATGTCGCCAGCCAGCGCCCCGGCGATTTGCTGCCGTGTCGTGGGCTGGTTGGCTTTCCAGCCGAAGCGCCCGAGCGCGTGGCGCCGGCGCAGGGCGTCCCACACCCGGTTGGGTTGGCCGGCGATGCCTTCGCCGGCGGCTTTCTGCGCTTTGGCGATAGCCAGGATGTCGGCCTCGGGGACGGCTTCCAGCAGCCCCAGGCCGTAAATCGGCGGCGCGATGCGCGCGGAGGTCATGAGTTCGGGGTGAAGCGGCCCGTGAGCCAGACGGCGAAAGCCGATTTTCGGCTGGCGCAGCGTCACTTCCTGTCCGTCCGCGAGGCGTTCGGTGTGGGTCGTCCATGTCAGGAAGGCTTCGCCTTCGCCAGGGACGCCGGGGATGCCGAATTCGTTCAGCTGGTCGCCGTAGCGGGGTTCCGGTTTCGGGCCGCCGTGCCCATCCTGACTTGGGATGGAGAGCCTGACCAGCATGCCGCGCATGGGGTCGCCGGGCGCGGCGGGTGCTTCGCCCCGGCCATTGCCGGGGTGACAGGAAAGACAGGATGGTCGGTTGTAGGTGGGACCGAGGCCGGCGATGCGCGGCTCCAGCGAGGGCGAGATGACCCAGGTCTGGCGCGTGAGGGAACGGCCCGAGCGGACTCTGTCCCAGTGCTTGCGGGGGATTTTTCCCCAGGGGATTTTCTGGAAGGCTTCGCGTTCCGCGCCCGGCAGGACGGCGGCGGAAAAGTCGCCCCCCGCCCGGTCTTGCGCCAGGGTGGGGAAGGAGGCAAGCGCGAGGGGAAGCATGAGGATGAGCGCGCGCATCTCGTTTCCTTCTACGCGGTTTGCAACAGGCGGCGGGCTGTTTCGAGCCGCGCCCGGATTTCGGTTTTCCAGCGCGCTTCGACGGCGAGGCGTTCGGCGGAAGGCGGTGGTTCCGGTTGGCCGGGGACGAGGTCGGGAAAGGCGAACAGGCGGCGCAGCGGGGCGTCGCGCTGGGCGTTGTCGTCGACCGGCACGGCGGTGAGTTGGGCGAGGATTTCCGCGCCGCGCGCTTCGCCGATGCGTTTTTCCCGCCGGGCGCGGTCAAGGGCGTTCCATAGCGCGACGGCCCGCGCGTGCGGCTGGACAAGCGCGATCTCGAAGAGCGCCGCCACGAGTCCCTGCCGGTCGCGGCGCAATTTATCGTCATAGGCGAGGTTGCCGGCGGCAAACGGCCGCGCCGACAGCTCCGGATGGGCAGCGTATACCTCCCTGCGCACCGGGAGCCGCCGCACGTCGGGTTCCAGCAGCATTTCCTGGGCGGGCGCGGAGAGGAGGAAATCAACGAAGATCCTGGCTGTTTCCGGATGCGGCGCTTGCGCCGAAATGGCCACGTGCGCGGGATTGAAGGCGGTTTTCGGCGGATAGACGAAGGCGAGTTCCCCCGCCGCCGGGTTGGCGTTGCGGCGCGATGGGGAGATGAAAAAGTCGATGCTCAACCGTGCCGCCTTGCGCCCGACGGCGACGTCGTCGATGTCCGGCGAACGGTCACCGCCGCCGAAATCCGTGTTGGCCGCGATGGCGGCGAATGTGGCCCAGCCGTTGTTCCAGCCTTCGCTTTGCAGCACGGCTTCGGCCATCACCGGGGCGAAGCCGACCCGGCCGGGAATCGGCACTTGCACTTTGCCCCGGTAGGCGGGGTGGGCGAGGTCGAGCCAGTCTTTCGGCGGCGGCAGGCCGAGCTTTTTCACCGCCTCCGGGTTGTAGGCGATGCCATAGCCAGCCAGCTCGAAGGCGGCGTAGTAAGCGTCGGGGTCGGAGATCGGGTAATCGGCGATCGTCGGCGGCAATGCCTGGGCGTCGAGCGCGAGCCGGGCGAGTTTGCCTTCCGTCTTGAGGATCTCGAAGTTGCGCGGCGCGGGCGTCCAGTAAACGTCGATTTCCGCCATGCCGCCGCGGCGCAGATAAGCCAGCGCGTCGGCGGAATGACGCCAGAGGATTTCCACCCGCGTTCCCGGATGCGTCTGCTCGAACGCTTTTTGAAAGCGTGCGACGAGTTCTTCTGGATAGCTCGTGAGTACCACGACCCGTTTGTCATCCGCGCCGGCTGTGGCCCCGGCGGCGAGCGCGCCGCGCGCCGTGCAAAGCCCGCCCGCCGCGCCAGCCAGCAGCCAGCCAGCCAGGCGGCGGCGCTTGCGGTCGATGTGTTCCGTTCCGTTCGACATGGCCGTCACCTCAGAATTGATAGCGCGTGGAAACAAGAAAGTTGCGGCCTTCCTGCGGATAGCCGACGCTGGGGGCGTAGTTTTTGTCGAGCAGGTTGCGCGCGGCGAAGGCGATCTGCCATTGCGAGGTGAGCTTGTAGTCGAGCTTGAGGCTCAATAGCTCGTAAGCGCCTGTCTTGACGTAGCCGGAAGAATCGCTCGACCAGCGGTTGTCGGAGAGTTCGAGCGCGGGGATCACCGTGAGCCGGGGCAGCGCCTGCCATTTGGCGTAGATGAAGCCTTTGTGGCGCGGCGTGGTCTCAAGGCGGGCTTCGGAGTCTTCGGGGTTGTTGACTTTGGTATCGACGTAGCTGTAGTTCGCGCCGATTTCCAGATTGTCGGCAGGCGTGACGGTGATGCCGAATTCCACGCCACTGTAATAGGCGCGCCCTATGTTGCGGCTCTGGTTTTGTCCGGCACCGGGATGCGGGGCCACGAGACGCACCGAGTGAATGGCGTCGTCGATCTCGTTGTAGAAGATTGCGGCACTGCCGGTGACACCGGGGCCGATTTTGTCCTCGATGCCCAGCTCGATGTTGCGGGCGCGTTCCGGTTTCAGCCACGGATTCGAGACCGCGCTGCCGAAGCGCGAAGAAAAACGCTCGAATATGGTCGGAAAGCGGGTGCGATCCGATATGGCGAAATGCACGCTGCCGGTGTCGCGGTAGAACCAGATTGCGGCGGCCTGATAGTTCGTGGCCCATTTGTCGGCGGTGGACTGATCGAAAAATACGGGAGGCGTGGACTTGCTATCGTATTCCTCGGATTTTCGCGTGAAACGCGCATCGCGGCTCAGGCCGAAGACGAGATCGAATTTCGGCGTGACGTGCCAGGTTTCTTCCACGGCGAGCGATACGATGTCCTCGCTGGTGTGTTGTTTGGGTTCGTCGGCGCCGGTCGGGGTGGTGTGATTCCATTCGGCATGTTCGTCGCGCCGCCAGTGCAGCGCGCCTTTGATCGTGTGACCGGGGAGCAGGTCGGTGCCAAGCTCGACATTCGCGCCGTAGGCGAGGTCATCGTAATGGCTCGTCCAGTTCTGTCCGGGATTCGCGGGATTCGTGGCGTTGCTGGAAACGAGGACGTTGTCGAACTTGTTGTAATAGGCGCGCGTCTTGATGTAGCTCTTCTTTCCCAACTTCGTGTGGGACAGGAAATACAGGTTCCACACATTCCATTCCGGCCAGTCCCAGACCGCGGCGGGGTCTGCTTCGTCGACCGAATAGGCGGCATGTTTCTTACCTTCCTGCTTGATGAAATTGAGCGAATATTCGTCGGTGGCATTGGGCGTGAAACCGGCTTTCAGGTTCAGGCGCCAGTCTTTTTTGCCGGCATTGTCGCGCTTGCCGCCGTTTTCGTGCGCCGTGGGCTTGAAATCGTCGGACAAATACCAGCCGCGCACGTCGCGTTGTTCGATCCCGGCCTGGAGATAAAACGTTTCCCGCCGCGCGCCGAGATTGGCGTAGAGGGTGTTGCCGTTGTAATGGCCGTCGTTGGAAAAGGCGGCGCTGCCGCGCAGTTCCGCCTCGAAGGGCCTGGCCGGCTTGCGGGTGACGAGATTGATGGCCCCGCCCATGCCATCGGGGCCGTTGAGCACCGACACGTAGCCCTTGGAGACCTGTATTTCAGCCAGATCCGGGGTCAGGAAGCGGTCGAAGTCGATGCGGTTGTCCGCCGGCAGGTAAACGCGGATGCCATCGAGCAGCAAAGGCACCTGCCAGCGACCGAAGCCGCGCACGCTGATGAGCGCCTCGTTGCGGCTGCCCGCGCCGGGCGAGGTGGTGACGCCGGGGATGAGGTTGAGCGATTCGGCGAGTCCGTCGCGGCTGAAATCCTGCAATCGTTCGCTGTCGAGCGTATCGGGCGCGAGCGGCGAGGTTTCGTTTTCCGCCGTGGCGGTCACGGTGATTTCGCCGAGGGTGAAGACGTTTTCCTCGGAAACCGGCCCGGCGGCGGCAACGGAGACATGGCAAATGGCCGCCGCGACCATGGCGACGGCCATCGTCCTGAAAACTGCCGGGCCGATCCGGCTGGGACGGAAAGAAGGCGCTGTGTTCATGTCGACTCTTTGCATGGAAAGGTAACAAGAGCGGTATCCGCAATATACGTGCCAATATATATCGTCGGGGATGGTCGCACACGGATGAAACAATATACTGATATTTATCGTGAAAATAAATATGTTCCATGAGCGTGAACAGACTGCGTTGTGGCATTTACTACATAATGCCGTGTCGTGAAAGGCATGGGCCGAAGCGATCGGGCCCGCCCGAGACCGCGCAACGATGCAACTACGTTCTGGAGGCGCCCAACCAGCCCTGGCGCAACTTTTCGGCCGCCCTGCCCGCCCGCTCGTCTACGCGCAGCTTGACCGTATCCATGGGCGCAAGGCCGGGTTCGACCTCGAAACGCATCAGCTCGTCACGGCGAAAGGCATGGATTTCCATCCGTTTCCCGGCGCGGCGACGTCCAAGCAGCTTCGCCAGCCTGTCGGCATCATCGACCCGCAATCCGTCGGCGGCGACCAGCACGTCGCCCGCCGACAGCCCCGCTTTCTGCGCCGGGCTGTCGTCGTAGACGACGGCAATGCGGGCTCCGCAGCCAGCCAGTTTGATGCCGAGCGCCGATGTCTGGCTTG